>JAQVNR010000096.1 GCA_028703035.1 Bacilli bacterium
TAATATTATAACCTCTTTGAGTAGTTATTTTTTTACATTCACTCAAACCATTATTAATAAAATGAGAAGGATTTTCTAATTCATTACCATTATATACTTTTATATTATAATCAAATTCTATAATTTCTCCACTTTTTGTATTATCATCTAAGTCTTTTAATTCTAATATTCCTGAATCGGTGAGTAAAAGTGTATCATTTGTTAAACAGGCATGTACACTATTACAATAACTAAGTTCTATTTGATTTAATTCACTATTAGTATATCTTACTTCCCTTTTCCCATTTTCAAGACCAAACGTAATACTAAACCCATTCTTATTAATATCGGTTATATACCCTTCATCACCATTGAAAACCATTTTATCTTTCTCATAATTATTTTTCTTCTGTATTACTTTTGCACCAAGTTTAAATATACATTTTTCTCCATCTTTCCATCTGGTTAAACTTTGAACACTGTCTGGTATAATTTTATCTTGGATTATTTTATTTATTTCATTAGCACTATTAACACATTTACGTTTTCTAGGAGTAACAATAACTGCTTCTTCTAGACCAACATCTTTTACAGATTTTAAATACGCTTCAATTGCCATATCTCGCATTTTTTCTTTATCTGTCTCAAATCTATAAAACATATCTTTTAGTTCGCCATGAACTATTCTCTTTTCTAATTTCTCAATAGGATTAACACCAATTCTTATTTTATTTGCATCCATTAATATTCCACTTTTTTCACCTTGCCTATAAACTTTGGTAAATTTATTGATACATAATTTACTCTTTAAAATATCTCTTGCAAAATCACCAGAACCAATAGGTGGTAATTGTGCAAAATCAAATATGATAATTAATTTACCATGTGGACGTATTGCATTTATATAACTATTGATTAAGGATTTATTAATCATACTTGCTTCATCTAAAACATTAACATGATACTTCATCGGGAAATCTTTTTTAAAAGCAAATCCTCCACCACTATAACCCAACATACGATGCATTGTCATAGCATCTTGACCAGACACTTCTTTCATTCTTTTTGCAGCTTTTGCAGATAGTGCAGATTGACCAACTTTAACTACTGTGCGATCATCTGTTACAGAAATACCATCAAAAGAACCCTGAACTAAATCTCCATAAGTAAATAATTCATCTTCGGTTATTTGATCTTCTGAATGTATTTGATTATATTCACTATTAAGAAATTCTTTTTTAACCTTTGCTCTAGAAAGTAGGTCAGAAATTCCTTTAATTGAAACAGATTTTCCGCTACCCGCAGGGGCAGTTACAATTATTACATTATGCTTATTTATACTTTTGATTGCATTTTTTTGTTCTGAAGTAAATTCGAATCCCAACTCCTCTTCTGTTTTCTTAATAGAATCATCCATCTCTTTTTCAGTAAAATGTTCTATCATACTTTCTAAACTGTCTAGCCAAAATAATCTTTCAACTATATTTTTAGCTGTATTGTAATATTTTAGAAGTCCAATTTTCTCATCATAAATATAAAGCAATGTGGGATTTTCAACTTCCTGTTCAATAAAATCTTTATAGACATCAATACATTCTCTTAAATCTTTTCTTACATAACCTATCAGATCCCTTTTATTAATCCAAGTATGTCCTTCACTACTTGCAATTTCTTTAAATATATAAACTAGAAAAGCTTTTGTCCTTTGTAAACTAGTTCTTAATTCTGGAACAAGTTTTAAAGCTAAATCATCTACTTTTTTAAATCCTAAACCATGTACAGATGTAAGCATGTAAGGATTTTCAATTATTTTTTGTTTAAGTAATGATGGATTATCTTCAATTCCTAACATTTTTTTAATTGTATTAAAAGTTACTCCCAACGGTCTTAATAAAACTAAAATATCTTGAATAACATAATTTTCTAATATTTTATCTTTAATCTTATTAAATGTTTTATCCCCTATACCTTTAAATTTTGAGGTATCTATATATTTTCCAGTCATTATATCTTCTATAATATTTGGATAAGACTCTAATAAAATATCTGCTTGTCGTTTAGTACATAAAACTTCTAAAAACTTTCTTTGCTCATTTAATGTCTTTGGTTGTTCACTAAATATACTTTGAATTTGGTAATCGTATTTATTATATTTTTTATTATATTTTAATTTAGCATTAATTTTATAATCAGCTTCACAATATAATTCTTGCATATTGCCACTCAAACAACCCAAGTATTTAGTTTTGTCTTTATACATATAACTATTAGTGTATGGCAATTTTTCATTAGTAGTAAATTCATACACACCATAATTAGTTTGTTGATTATAATATATTGAGTATGTAATAGTTGCAACGAATTCATATACCTTATCTAGATCTGGCTTATCTTCGATTTCTAGTTCTTTAGATAATTCTATCATTCTTTAATTCCTCTCCTAAGTTTCCATTGTTCTAAAGAAATTATTTCTTTTAGCACAACTTTACCTTCACTTTTTTTTCCTAAAATTACTACTACTTTCCCCCTTACTAACTCATTTACATAGTTTTTAAATTGTGTATGCCAACATATAACTTCAATTAAATCTCCATTTTGATAAATATCTAAAAAAGCAAACTGTTTCTTATGTTTATCCATTTTCTTTTGCACACTTGCTATTACGCCAACTAAAACTGATTCCTTACCTTCTTCAACATTTTCAAATGGGGTTATATATTTATTATATTTAGCTAATGGATTTTGCGTAATAAACATAGACATAACATCATATTCCCACATTTCAGGATTACTCACGTATTTCTTTTTTAATTCTACAATATGATTTTCATATTTTGTAATTTGTTCCTCATCAAATAATATTTTACGTTTTGCATTGTAATATTTTAATCTATCTTGTTTATTATCTGCTTCTATCCCCCATTGTTCTTTTAATATTTTACGTGTTGGTAGTGTTACAACAGGAGTATATTCTTTTT
>JAQVNR010000044.1 GCA_028703035.1 Bacilli bacterium
ATAATAACATAATTTTAACAATATTAACATAATTTTTTAATTTATCCCTTAATAAGTTATTTTTTAAGAATCAAAAAAAATGTATTATATAAATTCTTTTTGTCATGGAAATAAATTAAAAATAACTGTTTATGGAAACGCTGAATTTCACTTTTTGGCAATTTCTTTTAACTGGCTTAATATACTTAAAGATTCAATTGGAGTTATATTTAAGATATCCAGTTCTTTTAATTTTACTTTTAACTCATCTACCTGAGGAAGAACAAAGGCAAGCTGCGTATCAGCATCTTTTTTCTTTTTCGTTGATTTTTCATATGTATCTAAGATTTCTGTTGCTCTGGTAATAATTTCGGCTGGCATTTTAGCAAGAGCTGCCACATTAACTCCATAACTTTTATCTACTGACCCATCTTTTATTTTATGTAAAAAGATTAAATTTCCATTTTCTTCAGTTGCGCTGACATGAATATTTTTAATAGTGTTAATTCTTTTACTAAGCTCAGTTAATTCATGATAATGAGTACTAAATAAAGTAATACAACCAATATTTAGATTAATATACTCTAAAATAGCTTCTGCTAAGCTCATACCATCGTATGTTGCTGTTCCCCTACCTAGTTCATCAAACAATATTAAACTATTTTTACTAGCATTAACAACCGCATTTCTAGCCTCTAACATCTCAACCATAAAAGTAGATTCACCACTTACTAAATCATCTGATGCCCCTATTCTCGTAAATATCTGATCAAAAATCGGTAAGTTAGCAAAATCTGCTGGGACAAACGATCCTATTTGGGCAAGTATTATAATAATTGCAAGCTGCCTCATATATGTACTTTTACCACTCATATTTGGGCCAGTAATTAATAAAGTATTGGTATTTTTATCAAGTAAACAATCATTTTTAACATATTCGACATTTAAAGCAGCACTAACAACAGGATGAAATCCATTTTTTATATCAACCATATGCTCATTATTAAATATTGGTCTTGTAAATTTATAGTTTTCACTAATAACAGATAAAGAAATAAGTGCATCAAGATAACCAATAGTTTTAGCAGTCTTTTTTAAACTAATAACATTCTCTTTTAAAGTATCACGAATATTTAAAAATAATTCATACTCTAAATTAATTATTTTCTCCTCAGCATTTAAAACAAGAGCTTCTTTTTCTTTAAGTAAAGGAGTAATATATCTTTCTCCAGTAGTCAAAGTTTGTTTTCTTTCCCAGCCAAATTCTGGTTTAACTTTATCAATATTTCCTTTAGTTACTTCTATATAATAACCAAAAACTCTATTATAACCAACTCTTAAATTAGCTATTCCAGTTTTTTCTCTTTCATCTTTTTCTAGCGAAGAAATAAAATTTTTACCTCCAGAACGAATTTTTTTAAGTTCATCTAATTCTTTATTATATCCTTCTTTTATAAGATAACCCTCTTTAAGAGTTATAGGAGGTTCTTCATAAATAGCTTCTTCAAGTAATTCATAAAGCTCCAAATGGGTATCTAATGATAATGAAAAATTTAACTTATTTATTCTTTCCTTTAAATTAGGCAAAACTTTAAGAGATTTCTTTATTTGCAAAACATCTCTGGCATTAAGTGAGCCACAAACAACTTTACCACAAAGTCTTTCTAAGTCATATATTTCATAAAGTAACTCTTGGAGTTCACTTCTTATAATAAACTCATTGTTTAATTTTTCAATATAATCCAATCTATTATTTATTTCTTCTTCTTTTTTTAAAGGATTCATTAAAAAACCTTTTAAAGTTCTTGAACCAATTGATGTCTTACATTTATCAAGAAGCCAAATTAAACTATATTGTCTTTCTTTTAATCTTAATGTTTCAAAAAGTTCTAAGTTCCTAATTGTATGAGCATCCATTAATAAATAATCATCGTTATTTATTATTTTTACTTGATCAAAATGGGATAAATCTTTTAGTTGAATCTCTACTAAATAATAAAGTAAATGTTTGATACCTCTAATATATTCATTATCACTAATATTATTTAAAAGTGTAGTACTTCTTTCATAAAATTTATCATTTAAACTAATATTTATTCCATAATTATTTTTAAATAAATTAATTAGTTTTAAATCAAAATTTGATTCCAAAATAATTTCTTTTAAATTTAAATTTAATACTCGATTAAGTAAATTATCATTTTCATGAAGAATGCTTTCCGAATATATATTACCAGTTGAAATATCAGCATAAGTTAATATATATTTATAATTTAAATCAAGGATACTACCTATATAATTAAAATCATGACCATCTAAAAATTCTAAATCAACCATAGTACCTTTACTTATTACACTCGTTACTTCTCTTTTAACCATGCCTTTAGCATGTTTTGCATCTTCAACTTGATCACATATTGCAACTTTAAAACCTTTAGCAATTAATTTCTCAATATATGTTTTTACCGAATGATGAGGTACTCCTGCCATAGGAATTTTTTCTTTTAAACCAGCTGATTTACCAGTTAATGTAAGCTCTAATTCTCTAGCAGCATTAGATGCGTCTTCAAAAAAAAGTTCAAAAAAGTCTCCAACTCGATAAAATAAGAATGCATCAGAATAATTTTTTTTAATCTCTACATACTGTTTCATCATTGGACTTAAATCATTATAATTAACATCTGTTATCTTCATATCCGCACTTCCTCATATAATAAGTTTAAAAAGAAATTTTATATTTTTTACTTTAGATACTAAAATCTGTTTTAAAAAAACTGATTCTAAAATTATTTTATTTTTCCTCTTGACATATCACAAATGTCTACCAGTAATTATACCATAAAAAATAAAAACCGATAAATTTTATCGGTTCATTTAATTATTTGTTAACCATTTCTTTTGATTGAGATAAACTTACAGGAACTAAATCCATACCTTCTTGATTGTATACTTCAATTAAACCTTCATAAAAACTCATTTCTAACTTTAAATCACTTTGTCTAATCATATATTTTATGTCTCCACTTTTAGGAAGTTTTACAGGATGAACTTTGTTTATTAATTTATTATATATTTTTAAAGTTTCTGGTGATAAATAACTTATTTCTTCTTCAGAAAAAATTTTCAAAAAATAATGTTTTTTCTTAATCATTCTAAATATATTCTTCTGATGTTCTTCTAATTCTACTAAGTATTCCGGATATTCTTTATACATAGCTGAATCATTTGGCTTAATATATAAATCACAACCTAATCTTAACTCAGTAAGTTCATTTCTTCGTTTTGAAAAATGATTTCTTAAAACTATTACACTATTGTTTTTTGAGAAAAACAAACTTTCTGAATCTGCTTCACTTGGTAAAATTACAACTATATTATACGCGTTTTTAGGAAAAGAAGTTTTAGCAAGAACATCAAAATCTATTAATTGAATAATATTTGGTTCAAAGTTTTCATCGATTTTATAATAAGTTCCATTCTCTAATTTCTGAAAAGTTTGGATTTCAACATCAGCAAATGAAGCATCTGGATTAATTTCGAACAACAATTCTTTACCTTTTGATAAACAATCATATGCAATAGTATCGACATCATATTTTGAATAACGTCCTAGCGATATAATTGGATCGATTGAAACTGTTTCATTTTGATTATTTTTTTTAATAAATAAATTTTTATCAAGTAAAGAAAAATCCTTAAATATAACTTTTTTAGCATCAATTATCGAGATAAAATTTCTAATCATTTTTTTTCCTCCATTTTATTTAATATATCTAGAGCTTCATCAAAAGTATTTACTCCTTTTATTATTATATCATATTTTTTTACTTTAGCATAATCTGAAGCTTCTTTATAATTTTCTTGTGGCACTATAAAGATATCAGCTTTATCTTTAACTGCACCTGCGAGCTTATATTTTACTCCGCCAATTTCACCAACATTTCCATCAATGTCAATTGTTCCAGTTCCGACTATTTTATAACCCTTAGTAATATCTTCCGGCACCAGCGTATCATAAATAGCTAAACTAAGTAGAAGCCCCCCACTCGGACCACTTTCCGATGCTTTTGAATCAATCTTTATTTCAATATCTGATTTTATTTCATAAATGGTACTAGCAGATAAACCTATTAATAACTTATCTTCATTTTTAAATATTTTAGTACTAATTATATGTTCTTTATCATCTCTTTTTATTAATAAAGTGATTTCATCATTTTCACTTTTACTATTTATATATTCTTTTAATGTCTCAATATCTTGATATATAATATTATCATAAGCAAGAATCTCATCGCCTATTTTAATATTACCCATACATTTTTCATCAACATAAACAATATAATTTTTAATATTAGAGACTTCAAACTCGGTATCACTTTTTTTATAAGCAATATATCTAGCATTACTAATTGATTCATCATAATATATTTTATCTCTTTTTAAGGAGTCACTGATTGTTTCATTATCATTATATGTAATATCTTCATTTTTAACAAGTTCCCAAGTAGGCCATACTTTAGCAAGTAAATAAAATGGTAATTTACCTTTCATCATCCCAACATAAGCCATATTAAAAGAACCCTTAGAAATTTTATATTCTTCATTATTATGAAGCCTAGTACTAACATTAATACTACCTCCAGGTTTATAAATAATATAGCCTGTATCAATATTAAAAGATATTAATAAAAGTACCAACAATATTAAAAAAGCTAAATTATATTTAATATATTGTTTTATATTCTCATAAAGTTTATTAATCACTGCTAGCTGGCACCTCACCTTACATTTAAATTATAGCAAAAAGAAGGAGTATTATGATAAAGTTATTAAAAAAAGTGTCAATTGTTTTACTAATAATTTTATTAATAATCAAAAGACCAACAATTACTACAGCAATCATTGAAGCAATTAACATTTGGATTACTAATCTCTTCCCCGCTTTATTTCCAATTTTAATTCTTAGTGATTTAATAATAAGTACAGATTTAATTAATGTTCTTATTAGATTTATTGGTCCATTGTTTAAAAAATTATTTAAAGTTGGCCCTTATGCTGCATATGTCTTTTGGATGAGTGCCTTAAGTGGATGCCCTAGCAATGCTAAATATATCAAAGACTTACTAGATCATAATTTAATATCTAAAAATGAGGCAGTAAAAACACTTTCAATGTCACTTCTATATAACCCAATTTTAATATTAACAATAACTTCATATTTAGATAAAAAAGATAGTTATTTTATAATAATAGCTAATATTATTATAAATTTAATAATCGGTTTTATTAATAGAGAAGTAATATGTGATATTAAACTTGATAAAACTTTAATACCTAAAAAATTTGACTTAGTATCATCAATTTCAAAAACTATTGATACCCTCCTACTTGTACTAGGCTCTCTTGTATTATTTATAGCTTTATCTTCTCTAGTACCACTAAATCATCCTATACTTGATGGAATCTTTGAAATTACTAACGGAATAAAAGAAATAGAATATATTAATAATTATAATCATCAATTAATGATAACTGGTATCTTACTTTCATTTGGCGGTTTAAGTATTCAAACTCAAATAAAAAGTATTCTAAAAGATTATAATTTAGAATACAGTTTATTTTATAAATCAAGAATTATTCATTTATTTTTATTTATATTAATTATTTATCTCAAAATAATAATTAAACTGCCATAAACGGATCAGTAGCGCTACCTGTACCGGTTACCTTAGTCGCAGAGCTTATTGAAATTGCTGGGCGCACCCCATAGTCCATGTTGACAACAAAGTTGTTGAACAACCCCCCAGACCAAAGCACGTACAACATGCCGGCGTTGCCACTCAAATCCGTGCTGCTCGGCGAAAGTGTCCAATATGTCCAGCTCGTATATAAATAATTAGTAATATTATTTCCCCCAGAAACTAATCCCGCCATGGCAACCTCATCGGCCGTTAATAAGCCGACTGGATATGTTAAATTTCCATTGCCTTTTACTTTATCAGCGCTGGTGGTGAAGCAATCGTTTTGTTCCCCACACTTTAATGTTGGGGTTTTATTTGTATAAATAAGACGGTAATAGGGGGCATAATGTGTCTCACTTGTCCCATAACCATCGCCAGTAGGGTCTCCGCCTACCTCACTTCGAAGCTGGCGGTCATTACAAAATAGATTATTTGCTACCTGCGATTCAAATGGTTCTCCTGATATGTTTTCACTATACCAAGAATCTAATACATCTTTGATTTTACTTGATGTTTGGTTATATGTTGCTGCTGTTGAGTCGCTTCCATTTCTTTTGGTAGATGGGGCTCCATTGTCTCCGCCATACATATAGCCAACATATTTCGCATCATCAAAGTTTGTCTCGTTAAATGGTGATGTTCCGATTTGGGTATTAACAGCTGCACCGTTTACAGTGCCTATTGTATCAAACTTTGCCTTAGTGCCATTATAGATAAGTCTAATTGATTCATCTCCATTGATTCTAACTATCTTCCACTGGAAGCCGCCCCATATTAAATTGTTCTTTAGTCCGTTTGTTTCCCCGCGATAATAATAGCTGGTTCCATAATTATCCTCGGCAGCGTACAGTCCACTTGTTCCGTTTTCGACATTAAAATTTGGGGTGCCTTTTGCTTCTATTGCAGCCGTTCCTCCACCTTGAGCCAGGATTTCATCTCTTAAAAATTTACCATATACATATGTATTTGAAATCTCAAAGCGATAATTATTTGCTAGTTCTAAATCAGTAAATTTAAAGCCCATATCTTTAGAAAATATATAACTTAAATTAATGCCATAATCTTCTTCTTCCTCATTAACAACTGGCATACTTATTGATACAGCACACACTTTTTCTCCACATTTATTTTTAACTAAACCATTTGTATCTGATAAAACCGGAGTTTCTCTTACTGTCTTTTTATCACCGCGAACATAACCGATAACTGTTATTAAGTTATCTTTAGAAAAACCATAAGAATACTGAAGTAAATAACCAACATTATCTTTTGTTTTAGAAGGATTATATATAAGTTTCAAACAATATCCTATGGCTTCTTTAGTAATCGATGAAGAAGATGGTAATATCGACAACACAGAATCATTATCAGCCCCACCATCAGCACATGATGCAATCTCTATCAGTCCCAAATCAAGAAAATCACTTTCAATTTCTCTAGCAATTAGTACTTGATTCATTAATAAATTAGATGAAATTTTATTTCTTTCATCTTCATTTCGAACAGTTATAAAAACGGAAAGAAGCAAAATAAGAACTATTGATACTAAAGTAACACTAACAATAATTTCTACAATTGTAATTCCTTTAGTATTTTTAATCATTTTGAAACCTGTCTTTCTTTTTGATTATAACTTAAATCGTATTTTATTTTAATGGGACTTAAAAGTTAGAACATCATTTATGCAAAGCTCATTATATACCTTTTTCAAAACAGAGTATCCAAGATTTTTATTTTTAGAATTCTCATCAATAGTCTTTTATTTATATTAATTTTTATCTCAAAATGATAATTAAATTGCCTTAAACGGATCAGTAGCACTACCCTCACCACTCACCTGAGTCACAGAGCTTATTGAAATTGCTGGTCGCACCATGCTGGAGCTGAGGTTAACGTCGGTTTGGTACAGATGCCCACCCGAGTGCACGAACCACTCGCCCGCTTCGCCACTTGAGCCCACGTGGCTAGGCGAAAGGGACCACCAATTCTGGCCTGTATATAAATAATTGGTATCATTAGCATTATTATAAAGTAACCCTGCCATAGCTGCCTCATCGGCCGTTAATAAGCCGACTGGATATGTTAATTTACCATTACCTTTTTCTGTATCATCGCTGGTGGTGAAGCAATCGTTTTGTTGCCCACACTTTAATGTTGGGGTCTTAGTTGTTGTAGATAGGCGATAATTAGGTGCATAATATGTAAAATTTGTCCCAAAACCTTCTCCAGTAGGGTCTCCGCCTACCTCACTTCGAAGCTGACGGTCATTACAAAATAGATTATTTACTACTTGAGATTCAAATGGTTTTCCTGATATATTGATGCTATACCAAGTATCTAGTACTCCTTTAATTGTACTTGATGTCTCATTAAAAGTTGCAGCTGCAGGAATTAAGCCGTCTCTCTGAGTTGAAGCAACTCCGTCGGCTCCACCATACATATACCCAACATATTTAGCATCATCATCTCTTGAATTAAATACTGATTTAATTATTTGGGTATTAGCACCTGTATCATTTACGGTATTAATACCTGTACCATCTAAGGTACCGCTATCATTAAACTGAGCCTCGGTGCCATTATAGACTAGTCTTATAGAGCCATCACCATTGATTCTAACGATCTTCCACTGGAAGCTTCCCCAGATTAAATTATTATTGAGTTCAGTTTTAAGACCTCGATAGTAATATGAGGTATCATAATTATCCTCGGCTGCGTACAGTCCACTTATTCCATTGATTTTGTTAAAGTCTGGGGTGTCTTTAGCTTTAATTGCACTTACTCCTCCACCTTGAGCTAAAATCTCATTTACTAAAAAGTTATCAGGATTAGGTTCAGGTTCTGGTTCTTCTGGCTCAAATACATATGTATTTGAAATCTCAAAGCGATAATTATTTGCTAGTTCTAAATCAGTAAATTTAAAGCCCATATCTTTAGAAAATATATAACTTAAATTAATGCCATAATCTTCTTCTTCCTCATTAACAACTGGCATACTTATTGATACAGCACACACTTTTTCTCCACATTTATTTTTAACTAAACCATTTGTATCTGATAAAACCGGAGTTTCTCTTACTGTCTTTTTATCACCGCGAACATAACCGATAACTGTTATTAAGTTATCTTTAGAAAAACCATAAGAATACTGAAGTAAATAACCAACATTATCTTTTGTTTTAGAAGGATTATATATAAGTTTCAAACAATATCCTATGGCTTCTTTAGTAATCGATGAAGAAGATGGTAATATCGACAACACAGAATCATTATCAGCCCCACCATCAGCACATGATGCAATCTCTATCAGTCCCAAATCAAGAAAATCACTTTCAATTTCTCTAGCAATTAGTACTTGATTCATTAATAAATTAGATGAAATTTTATTTCTTTCATCTTCATTTCGAACAGTTATAAAAATGGAAAGAAGCAAAATAAGAACTATTGATACTAAAGTAACACTAACAATAATTTCTACAATTGTAATTCCTTTAGTATTTTTAATCATTTTAAAACCTGCCTTTCTTTTTGATTATAACTTTCAATCTGAACTCTTTGAGTTAAAAATAACATAAAAATAATATTAACATAAAACGAGCCTCCATAACTTAAAAATGGAACTGGTACTCCAGTTAAGGGAATAAGAGCAAGAACTCCTAAAAAATTAATAAGTAAATGGAGAAGAATAAAAGCAAATGTCCCATAAGCAATAATTGACCCCCTCAAATTTGGCGCAGATCTAGCAATTTTTAATATTCTAAATAAAAGAAATATAAATGAAACAATAATTAAAATTCCCACTAATGCCCCCAGTTCTTCAATAACTACTGGAAATATAAAATCAGTATAAGCCTCTGGTAAATATAAATATTTTTGAGTAGAATTACCTAGGCCAACTCCGGTAAGTCCTCCATTACTTATTGCAATAAAACCATTACAAACTTGATATCCAGTTTTGTCCGTATATCTTGTACAAGGCTCTCGATAAGTAAGACGGCTATTCTGTTCTTCATTTAAATTGCCACCTAATACTAAAAACGCTGATGCTAAAATTACAGTAATAACTCCAAAACCTTTTAACTTCTTAACACTTTTATCTTTAAAAGGCAGAGCCATAAATATTAAAAATGCAATTCCGCCAATAATAGCAGCCGTTCCTAAATCAGGTTGCAAAATTGTTAGACCAACAATAATAAGTGGAAATATAAAAGGAATAATAATCTTATTTAACGAATAATCTTTTTTACGATGAACCTCACCTAAACTAACTGCTAAAAAAATAATAACAATCGATTTTGCAAACTCACTTGGTTGAAATGAAAAAAAACCTAAATCATACCAGCTTAAAACATTATTAGTTAAAGTCCCATAAGCAAATAAACCCGCAAGAGCAAGCGTTATTCCAATAATACCTACTGGTCCCCAAAACTTATATTTACTAGTCGGATAGTTTAAAACAAATAAACCTAAAATCCAGCTAGCAATAATTATATATAAATGTTTCATAAAATAATATTTTTCTGATACACCATTATATAGTACTGCTGTAATACTTGATGCACTAAAAATCATTATTAAACCAAATAATGTAAATGCAATCATTAAGAAAAATAATACCTTATCCATTTTTTTAAATTTAGCTTTCATACATAGCCTTCCCTAATATAATTTTATCATATTTAAAACATTATTTAAATATATCTTTATTTCTTTACACACTAACTTAATTTATGTATAATTAAAACATAAATAAGGAGGTGATTAAAATAAATTTATTCAGTAAAGACAAAGAATTAATACTTAAAATCACCAACGGAATCTTAATAATTTGGCTATTAGGAGCCCTCATATTTACAGGAAACAGCATTGTCAACTTAGCAGTTCAAAAACCAGATTATTCTTATCAAGAATATGAAACAATCTACTGTTCTAATAAATATCAAGAAGAAAATGAAAATTATTGTAAGAATATGTACGACAATTATCTTTTAAGCGAAAAAGACAATATATATTATGAAAAAAGAATTCTTTATACTTCAATAATTAATATTGTTGTTGTCGGTAGTGCAATTTTATTTTTAAACAAATCAAAAGCAAAAAAATAGAATACTATTTTTTTTCTTTTGTATAATTAGTAATCCTTTTCTTTAATTTATTACTTCTTTTATATTTTAATAAATAATAAGTAAAACTTACTAAAGAGAAAATAATAACTATATATAAAATTAATAATAATTTAAGCTTAGTATCCATTTTTATCCTCTTTTATTAGCGATTTAGCAATTAAATTAAATATTTTATAATCATACCACTTCTGACTACTAATAGTTAATATCTCACCTTTAATTATTAAATTATCAATATCTTCATAATTAAATTTATTACTAATTATATAATCAATATTACTTTGTAAAATATTTTTAATATCATATAAAATAAAATACTCACGATTAAAATGAATACTATAATTTAAAATAATATCGATATTATCTGTAAACTTTCTAATAGCTTTTAAGTTATTAGTAGAATTTTTTAAATCAAGAACATCATTTGTGATTAAGTAAAATATATGATTCATTCTCTTTAATAATAAATCATTAAATTTATTATAAACATGATTAGTATCAAACAAAATCACATCATATAATAAATTACTTTCAACGATAAGCGCATCAAGAGAATCAAATGTAATCTCACTTGCTTCTTTAATTGTTTTAGGTGCGGAAATAAAATCTATATACTGATTATATTTAACTGTATACTCTCTAAAATCAGGATTTGCATCACTCTTAAACTCTTTATGAAAATGATAAAGAGTTTTTTTGACATCTTTATTAAGTGAAGTAGCTACTCCGCCATTATAAAGATCAGCATCAACGATTAAAACTTTCTTTTTCATATTTGAAAGAACTCCAGCTAAACATAAAATAAATGTTGTCTTACCAACTCCACCTTTTCCAGAAAAAACACATGCTACTTTACTCATTATATGCCTCTATTCTTTTCTCTACCATAAATATAATATCATTTTTATTCCTCTTATTCAAGAAAAAAAAGTTACAATTCACAGCCAAACTATATAAAAAGCATAAATAGTAAATTTAAAAACTTAAAATAATAAGAAAAAAAAGCTTACTTTACAGTAAAATTTAGCAAAAAAACCAAGCAGGTCAAAGACTATT
>JAQVNR010000097.1 GCA_028703035.1 Bacilli bacterium
ATATATTATCTATTCATGGCGGGGATATTTATGATCCGTCTAAAAATAACTCCCCTCATAGAAAGTGGTATTTTAGAAAAGTTGTTAACTGGGTTTTAAATAATTCAGACTTTATAGTTGCTCAGTCATCTAACACTAAGGATAATACTAAGAAATACTATAAATGCCATAAAGAAATAAAAATTATACCACTGCCTTATGAGATGGTAAATTTTAAAAAAATTAGCCGCAAAGAATTAGGATTAAAAGATGATAAAAAATATTTAATAGGAGTTGGACGCTTAGTTAAAAGAAAGGGGTTTGAATATTTAATCAAATCTTTAAAGTTATTAGATGAGAATGTTGAGTGCTTAATAATTGGCGATGGTCCAGAAAAAGAAAATTTACAACAATTAGCGATTAATTTAGGATTAAAACAAAGAGTTAATCTTCTTGGCTATTTATCAGAAGAAGAGATTAAATTTCAATATCTAGCAGCAGCCGATATCTTTGTTTTAAGTTCTTTGCACGAAGGCTTCGGCATAGTTTTGCAAGAAGCGATGCAAGTCGGTTTACCAATAATAGCAACTAATATAGGAGGGCAAGTTGATTTCATCAAAGATGGCGAAAATGGATTTTTAGTGGACATTAGAGATGAGGAAAGTATTTCTGACTCGGCAAAAAAAATACTAAGTAGTAATGATTTAATAAATGAGTTTTCTAAAAATAATTTAAATCATATTAAGAAATTTGAATTAATAACTATTAGTAATAGTTATTCTGATTTATTAGCATAACTAAAATATGAAGTTTAGTTTAATTATTTGTGGATATAACGAAGAGGAAAATTTGGATTTGTGCATTCAATCCTGTTTAGATTTAGATTATCCCAAAGATGAGTACGAAATTATCTATGTTGACAATAATTCAAAAGATAATTCTATAAATATTGCTAAAAAATACCCCATAAAAGTATTGATTGAGGAAAAACAAGGTCTGTCAGAAGCTAGAAATTATGGCATTCAAAATTCAAAAGGAGAAATACTTGTTTTTTTAGACGCTGACTTAAAATTAGATAAAGATTATTTGAAATATCACGAGGAAACATTCAAGGATGAAATAGTTGGAGCTGGGGGTGGTAAGGTTTTGCCATTAATAAGAACTTGGATTTCAGACTATCTCGGGGTCTCGTTATTTGAAGGCTACCCTCGGTTTATTACCAAGAAATTTGTTAGAACTTATCCTGGTTGCAACCTTACTATTAGAAAAAAGGTTCTTGAAAATATAGGTTTCTTTAAAGAAGGGTTAATTAGTGCAACGGATGTTACTCGCTTTGCAGAGGATAAAGAAATCTGTGAGAGAATTGGTAGAGCGGGATATAAAATATTATACAACCCCAAACCAATTGTTTATCATAAAAATACATTTCTTTTTAATAAATTGATTCAAATATGGATAAAAGGGGCAAAAGGTAGAATAAATTTAATACACTTAGATAAGAAAGATTTCTTTACCGTAATGTTTAAATATAATGTGTCTTTGTTTTTATTGCTCGTGTTAATATTTTTTATGGTTATTAATTATAGTATTGGAATTCTGCTCGTACTGTTATGCTGTATTTTCATCTTTATTATCTGTGTGAAGATATTTAAGGAAACGGGGCTGTTCCTGCAAAGTTTTTTTATAAAGCCGTGGATGGATGTGTTGTCCCTAATTATTATAAATATTTCTGTTATATCTAATAGAGTAAAAAAATGGTAAAAAATAAAAAAATTTCCATAGTAATGTTAAATTATAATGGTTTGCATTATCTTAAAAAAACAATCCCAGCTATTTTAAATTTAAAATATCAAAATTACGAATTGATTGTTGTTGATAATGCATCAGTTGACGGGAGTATTCAGTTTTTAGAGACATTTGGTAGTAGTATTATTATTGTTAAAAATACAGAAAATTTTGGTTATTCCCTGGGAAAAAATATAGGAGCCTCGCTTGCATCTGGTGATTATATTTTTTTGCTAGATAATGATATTCTTATAACTGAAGATAGTTTGCTTGAATGTCTTTTGTTAGAATTATCGCAAATAGGAGAAAAAAACATGATTAGTGTCGTCATGTTAAATGATGGCGAAAAAGTCACAAAGTACTACTCTTATTGTTATGGAATATTCGGTCCAATTTATAATAGTAATGTTGATATACTAAAAATAACTCCAGGAGTTTATCCGAGCGGAGCTCCTATGGGTGGAAATATATTTCTTACAAAGGAAACATGGAATAGTATTGGCGGCTTTGATGTTACTCAGCCATATTATTTAGATGATTTTGATTTCGGTGCAAGAGGGTATATTTTTGGGTTCAAATCTTTTGTTACTTCAAAACACATTTTAACACATTTAGGAGTAGATCAGTCCACTTCAAAAGATAAATGGTTATGGAAGTATAAATATTTTTTTTCAGGTTATTCTATGGTCATTTTTAAAAATTATACGACGTTAAATATTCTATTAAGATATCCACTGTTTTTGTTATTTTCTATATTAAAGACGATTAAATATAGTTTAAAATTTTTTAGCGTTGAGCCAATATTAAGCTTTGCTTGGTCAATTTTATTTTTTGTAAAAAAATTACCAGATATTTACAAGGAAAGAAAAAAAATTCAGTCTAAAAGAATTGAAATATATGATTTATTCTTTAAAATAACTCCACCAAAATTTAAATGATAATAAATTTTTTTAAAAAAAAATATTCAAAACATAAGATTATCTGTTTTAGTTTTTTATGGAGAGCTCTTCAAATATTCGGAAAACAGGGAATTACCTTTTTGATATTTATTTTTTGCGCCAAATTACTCACTCCTTATGATTTTGGTATATATAATTATATTTTGGCTGTGGTGTTCTTTTTAATTATATTTGGAGATTTCGGGATATCAACAGCTACTTCAAAATATGTAGCAGAATTTAATGCAA
>JAQVNR010000098.1 GCA_028703035.1 Bacilli bacterium
TGCAAGGCGAAGAACTTTATTTTACTGAGAAAAATTTTTAAAGACCACTTCTCAGCTTTTTGTGTGCCTAATTTGTGTTTGAATTTTTTTTCAATTTTATCTTGACACATTATAGTTGGTCTCTTAATCATTATACTATTAAAGTCTAATTGTTGTAAACTTAATTTAACATTAGCTTAACAGTACTATCTTCTTTTATATAGCTTCCACCCTTAGGGCTTTGGCTAATTATCTTGCTTCCAGTTCCACTATATTCCACTTTAAAGTTTTTTAAAAATTCTTTTACTTCACTAACATTTTGTCCTTCAATATTCTCGAGATATAAATATTTTGTATCAAGCCATGTGTAAGTTTTTAGAAGTTCGTTTTTAACTGGTTTATATTCTTTATAATCAATAATGCTCATCATAATATTTTTAGCTATTGGAGCTGCAACTGTTCCACCATATTGGGTAACACCTTTTGGATTATCTATAGCTACATATACTAAATAATCAGGATTATCTGCCGGCATAAAACCAATAAATGATAATATATAATTTCCAACCATATATATGCCATTATTAACTTTTTGGGCAGTTCCAGTTTTGCCTCCGACACGATAATTTTCTATATAGGCATTTCTTCCGGTACCGTGAGCAACAACTCGTTCTAATGCATATTTAACTAAATCGGATGCTTCTTTTGATATTACCTGTTTAATAAACTCTGGTTTATTTAAAAGAATCATTTCATTGGTTTCTGGTTCACTGATACTTCTGAGGATATAAGGATTATATAGATTACCACCATTTATGGCTGCAGCAACACCTCTGACTTGCTGAATAGGAGTTACACTGATGCCTTGACCAAATGCTGTGGTTGCTGTTTCAACAGGCCCCATTTGATCTAGTTTAAATAAAATACCAGATGCTTCTCCATTTAAGTCAATTCCTGTTTTTGTTCCAAAACCAAAATTTATTAAATAATTATATAACTTTTGCGTGCCTAACTTTTGGCCTAATGATACAAAACCTGGGTTACAGCTATTTTGAACAACTTCTAAATATGTCTGCGTGCCATGGCCTCCGGCTTTCCAACATTTTATTCTCGCACCATCAACAACAATAGAGCCAGTATCATGGTAATAATCTTCAAATAAGTTAACTGTTTTTTCTTCTAAAGAAGCTGCTAAGGTAATTATTTTGAAAGTAGAACCTGGTTCATATGTTGCCCAAATTGGTAAATTCCTATTTATTACTTCA
The DNA here is from genome assembly GCA_028703035.1 of Bacilli bacterium. Classification (GTDB taxonomy): domain Bacteria; phylum Bacillota_I; class Bacilli_A; order RF39; family UBA660; genus DUUS01. The sequence continues at coordinate 1,245 of JAQVNR010000098.1, forward strand.
GTTGGATAACTTTGATAACTATTAGGATTAAAATTAGGTCTGCTACTCATCGCAATTATTTCTCCAGTATTAGGGTCCATTACTAAGACAAGAGCTTGCTCTGCATTTAAACTAGTCATTATATTATCTAGCTCTCTTTCAACTGCTTCTTGAATATTAAGGTCAATTGTTAGGGCAATGTTATTACCGTTAACTGGCTCATCATAAACTTCACTTAGTTTAAGCCGGGCTCCTTTTCCATCTGAATAATATTTAATTGCTCCATCAGTACCTTTTAAATACTTATTATACTGAAGTTCAATTCCAGATAAACCTTGGTTATCAATTCCAACATAACCTAGAACATGTGATAAAAGCTCATTGTATGGATAATATCTTTTTGATTCTTTAACTAAATATACTCCATCAAATTTAAGACTATTAATTTTCTTCGCTATTTCATAACTAAGACCTCTTCCTTCAGGGTGAATTCTTTCAATTGCTGTTTTCTTAGAAACATGTTTATATATATTTAAATAGTCCGTATTTAAAATATCAGCTAAAGCCGAAGCAACTTTTTCTTTATCCTTAATCTGATTAGATATTACTACTAAACTAGTAGTGGTAATATTGTTAGCAAGAACTAATCCATTTCGATCGGTGATAAGTCCACGATCAGCAAGAATTGGTAAGTTACGACTCCATAAATTATGAGCAAGCTCATTTAAATTTTTAGTCTTAAACACTTGAACATAAAAAAGACGAATGATAATAGCTAAAAAACAAAGTAAAATTATTAAAAACATATAGTACAATCTTTTTTGAATCTTATAATGGAACACCTAAATCACCTTTTAAATAATATGCTAAAAATTTAAAAATAGAAAAGCAAGACCAATACTGGCTTTAATAATAGTAATAATTATTTTAATTATTAGTTATTTATTGGCAAATATTTTGCAGACACATATAATGAAAAACATAATAGCAATAAAAACATTATGCAGATTTTAAGGATAATTAATAATGATATTCCTCTTAATTATATATTAGAAAGTGGCTCTAAAACCTTAAGTGAACTTTGTAAAAAAGATACAGGTATTTGTGATGAAACAGTGGGAATAATAACATTAGATAATTATGATATAAGATTATCAGTTTATGCTGAGTTTGATAATCCTGATGATTTAGCCTTAATTTATTTTAAATTTGATGATAAAAAAATAGGTTCATTTGTTTATCTAAATAAATTTGAAATATTTAATGAAAAATATTTACTTATTACTGAACTTAATAGTTATAATAATAACTTAGTTATTCATTTTTATGATAAGACAGGTAAAGAAGTTGCTAGTTATGAGGCAACCAATCTTGATTTTGATTATAAACTTGAAAATAATGAATTATATTATTATCATTGTAATTCAGCAGAATCTAATATGGGTGATGGTGAGAACTTGCCAAAAGTTTCTTACTATAAAATTAATCCAGAAAATATAACCGAAAAAATAGAAATTTCCTCTAACTATCAAAAATGTGCTTAAAGCATTTTTTTCTTTACAATTGACTGCAAAAAACATCCATATTGTTATATAATGGTATTAGAGACCAACTATAATGTGTCAAGATAAAATTGAAAAAAAATTCAAACACAAATTAGGCACACAAAAAGCTGAGAAGTGGTCTTTAAAAATTTTTCTCAGTAAAATAAAGTTCTTCGCCTTGCA
>JAQVNR010000045.1 GCA_028703035.1 Bacilli bacterium
CAAGCAATAAAAAGATTGCTTGATGGCAATCCATTTACCGTAGATGAATTAATTAACAAAAGTTAATAATTTTCATATGCAATAATTTAAGTTTTACAAATCCCGTGAATAGTTACTAGTGAAAATGCCTATTTACAATTTTTGTGATTTGTATATAAAACAACTTTATCAATAAAGTAAAATATAACTTAAAATAAATATAAATATATTATTTAAAAGATTAACCATATTATTATCAATTGATGCATAACCTTCTATTAAGTTTGTGGGTAGGTTGCAGTGAAGTTTATCTTCAGTTTTAATTCCGCAAGCTTGGCAAATATATTTACCTTCAAATAAAGTGCCTAAGATGCTATCAAAAAGTGAACCAACAAGTCCCATTAAAGATATTAATATAAAGTTAGAAATATTTAATTGAGAAAATAAATAAATTAAGCCAATAATTATTCCACCTAATAAAGATGCTAGTAGTCCTAGAAGTGTTACACCTCCGGGCTCACCAGTTTTTAATTTTTTTTGAGTAAAAATATTAATTGGTCTTTTTTTTGATAAAGTTCCAATACTACTAGCCATTGTATCAGATAAACTAGATGCAATAACTGCGTAATACATAATATAAAATATATTATTTTCGGTTAAATAATATATTACAATACAAATTGATGCAGTTAAGACATTACTAATCATTTGTTTAATATCTCTAGTTTTATCTTTTTTAGTCTTTTTTATTTTATCCGTAAAAATCGTTAAAAGAAAAACTAAAGCTAAGGCAGTAAATGCTAGATATCCACCCCAAGTTAAAATTATGATTCCTAAAACCCAAGCAAAGATTACTCCGCTTAGGGTAATCTTTTTCTTATATAAAGCATATAAAGCTAAAATTGATGGTAATAATACTTCTAAATACATCTTTAAACTCCTAACATAATAACAATCATAAATATTCCTAGTGGTAAATAAAGGTTATCATATCCTTTAACACCAATAAGTTCTATTAATGATGCACTAAACCCTATAATTAAGATATCTATTATTTCATAATTTAAATTAAAATAAATTCCAAAAAAGAAAGCAACCAAAGATGAAAATATTAAAACAGTTGACGACCCAGTGATAGTCTTGTTATTAATTATTTTTTTACTTTTTAAAAAATTGGCAAATAAGGGCGCAAATCCATCTCCTAAGCCCATACAAAATAATCCAATTGCATAAGCTGGATCAAATGTATTATTAAAATATGTAATCGTTGCCATAATCAAAACACTAATTGGATAAAATATTGTTCCTAATGATTCTTTACTTTCTATTCCTTTAAAAAAATTTTTTTTATAAGAAATATAATTTATAATTACAAAAGTTATTGGTACTATTATCATATGAATAGAATATCCAAAATAATAATGCATTATAAAATATGAAAATGTTACTCCTATGTGAACAATTTTTCTAGTAATTACTAGCCTTACTTTAAATACTTCATTTAAAATGGAAGTTATAAGCAATATAAGAATAATATATAAGTATGTATATAAATAACCTTGAATTATCATATTTACCTAAATTGTTGGAAAACTATTAATTCCTAAAGGAAGGCCTATTATATAAAATGCTATTAAAACTAATATCCATAATAGACTAGTATAACCAGCATAGGGTACAATATATTTTATATTTCCTATTACTGTATCATGTTCATCTTGACTATATAGTTCCATAAAAGCAATATAAATAATAAAATAGGCCATGAAAGGGGTAAGTCCATAGGTTAAACATTCTCCAGATCTAAAAATTATAGTGGCAAATTCAGGACTCAATCCAGCATTCATAAATACTGGAACTACAACTCCACTTAAAACCACCCATTTATTAAGACTACCGGGTACAAACAATGTACTAACAGCACTGACTATAAATGTTAGGATTATTAAAGGAATACCTGTAAACCCAGAGTTATTAATTAAATTAGCAAGTGATGAAACAATAACCAAACCAATATTTGTTTTTTTAAAAATAAAGATTAACATTGATGCCATAAAGATTAAAACTATTACTTTCCCAACACCATCAAGTGAATGACTAAATTGACCACACATGTCTCGGTGATTTTTAATACTTTTAGTAACAATTCCATAGCTTAGGCCTAAAATTATAAATAAGAAGACAATTACAAAAACAAAACCTTGATTAAAAAATGAATTATATCCAAATAGTTTATCTATATATAAAACTTGAGACTGATCAAGAAGTTTTCCACTTAGGGGCAGGCCAGGAATTATACTATAGACAAATATTAAAATATATATTAATCCATAAAACCCAGAAATTATTAAACCTTTTTTCTCTCTTTTAGTCAAATAATCCTCTTTATCGTCTTCAAATGTATAATGTCCAACTTTAGGGACAGTAATTTTCTCTGTAACTGAAGTAATTATGAAAGCTAATGAAATAACCATTATAAACATAATTAGCAGAGAAAAATAAGTATTAATTGTATAGCCTGCCGATAACATACCGGCACTAATGGTTGTATAGCTAAGAAGTGATGAATCAACAGAATTAATAAATAAATTAATGCCTATACCACAAGAAATAGATGCAAAAGCACATATTATCCCTGCTCGGGGATTTCTTTTCCCATACTTAAAAAGAAGAGCTGCAAGAGGAATTAGAGCAATAAAGCTTAAATCACCAACTATTGAAGAAAAAATACATATTAATGCTAGTAAAAAAGTAACAACTCTTTTACTAACTCTTTTTGTTAGAATATAGAAAAAAGAATCTAAGAAGCCACTTTTATCCATAATCCCAACACCAATTAACGTAATTAAAAGCATTGATAATGGCATAAATGATGCAAAATTAGCTACTGTATTACTAAAGATATATTTTAATCCACTTAAACTAAATAAAGATTCTACTGATACTAATACCGTTTCGTAATTTCCATTAGCTGTAACTTTATTATAAGTTGAACTAACATCAAATAAACTTAAAATACCACTTAATACTATTGTTCCTAATATTAAAACAATAAAGGACATTATAGGATGAAGAACAATTTTATTTCTTATACGTCTTATTCTTTTCATTTTTGTCTCCTTTTAAGCTTTTTTTCAAATTCTAATCTATCCATCATAATTTCTCTTTTACATTTAACACATTTAATTTTAATATCAACACCCATCCGGGTAATTTCCCATAGATTACTCTGACATGCATGAGGCTTTTTCATTATTACTAAATCATTTAATTTATAGTCTTTTTTCATAGGATCTCAATCTTTTAAGACTATATTATTTTTTTTATAATATTCTATTATTTTTTGATTTATTTCTCTTTTTAATTCTTGATCTTTTCCTTGTTTACATTTTACTTTAAATAAATAAATTATAGTATCAGAGTTTATTTTTTCTATTCCCAAATATACTGTTTCTTTTTCTTCTACATAATCATATTTAACTATTTCAGATATAATTTCATTTATTATCTTTTCTACTTTTAATTTATTAGACTCAATAGATGTAGGTATTTCTATATGAAAAATAGTTTTTTTCATACTTAAATTAATTACTTCGTGTAAATTACGATTAGCTACAATAAGAACTTCGCCAGTATCTGATTTTATTTTAGTGGATTTTAAACCAAAATCAGTTACTTCTCCTTCAAAGTCTTCATATTTAATTCTATCTCCTACAAAAAAGTAATCATCAATAATAATATTTATACCTGTATAAAGGTCTTTAATGATGTCTTGGAAAGCAATACCACCAACAACACCTAATGCCCCTAAACTTGTTATTAGAGTAGTTGTATGAACTCCATAAACACTTAATATTACTACAATAACTATAGCTATAATAATATTTTTAATAATATTTAAGATTAAAATAAATATAGTTTGAAATCTTTTTACTCCAAAATCATTCCCTTTTATTTTAATATTTTTAATAATTTTTTCCATTATTTTATACAAAATAACAGCAATTATTATTGTTATTATTGGTACTATTACTTTTTCAGAAATAATTATTTCAAAAAAATTTTTCATTTATCATCCTCTACTTTTACATTTAATATTTCTAAAATACGTAGCAAATCTGGTTCACTATCAAAAGGAATAGTAATTTTATTTTTAGTTATATTTACTTTAGTACCAACCATATCTCTAAGTATATTTTCAAAAGCTTCAGTTGTAGCTGATTTATCTATTGTTCTAACGACGGGTTTTTTCTTTGCTACATTATCACTTGAAACTAAACTTTCAAGTTCGCGAACTGATATATCATCAGTAATAATTTTTTCTGCCAAAGATAAAACTAATTCTTCTTTTTCAAGTTTTGATAAAACTCTGGCATGACTTTGGGTTATTTCCCCTTTGTTAATTAAATTTTTAATGCTTTTAGGTAATGATAATAAGCCTAGAAGATTGGTTATATAACTTCGGCTCTTACCGAATTTTACGGCTATTTCTTCTTGAGTTAAACCGGTTTTTTCGATATATTTTTTAAAGCCTTCTGCAATTTCAATCGGAGTTAAATCTTCTCTTTGAATATTTTCAAGAAGGGCAATATCCATCATGTCTTGATCAGTAAACTCTTTTATAATCGCTGGAATAGTAGCAAGATTAGCTAATTTACTTGCTTTTAACCGGCGCTCACCGGCAACAAGCTCGTAGCCCTTGATACTTTTTTTAACAATAATAGGTTGAAGAACTCCATGTTCTTTTATTGAAGTAGCCAGTTCTTCTAATGCTATTTCATCAAAATATTCTCTAGGCTGATAAGGATTGCTTCTGATTTCCTCAACAGGTATTAAAACAATATCTGTTTCATTTGCATGTTCCACTATATTTTTTTCCACTTGGGAAAAATCCATTAGTTCGTTGTTAAATAATTGTTCTAATCCTTTTCCTAGTGCCTTTCGTTTATTTTCCATTTCTTTCAATAACCTCCTTTGCTAGGTTAAGATATGCCTCAGCTGCTCTAGAAGTTGGGTCATATTCATTAATTGGCTCACCATGTGATGGAGCTTCAACTAATCTAATTAGCCTGGGAATAATTGTATTAAAGACTTTATCTTTAAAGAATTTTCTTACTTCTTCTACTACTTCTAAACCTAAATTAGTTCTTGAATCAAGTAAAGTTAATAATACTCCTTCGATCTTTAAATTAGGATTTAATCTAGTTTGCGTCATAATAATTGTATTAAGAAGTTGCGTAATTCCTTCTAAAGCAAAAAACTCACATTGGACTGGGATAATTACTGAATCACTAGCAACTAAAGCATTTGTAGTCAGTAATCCTAGTGATGGTGGGCAATCAATAATAATATATTCATAGTTATCTTTAATTTTATTAAGTGCATTTCTCAGCTGTTCATTTTTTTTAAATGTTGCATTTTGATAACCTTTTTCTACTAATTCTAAATCAAGTCCAGCTAAATTTATTGTTGCTGGAAGAATTGACAAATTAGGAAATTTGGTTTTAATAATAGCTTTTTTAGGTTCAATAGTCCCATTTAAAACATCGTAAATACTGTGATTAATATCTCCTTTATTGATACCTAGTCCTGTAGTTGTGTTTCCTTGCGGATCTAAATCAATTAAAATAATTTTTTTTCCTAATTTTCCTAAAGAAGCAGCTAGATTAATACTAGTTGTAGTTTTACCAACTCCACCTTTTTGGTTTACTAAAGATATAACTTTTGTCATTTTTACTCACAGCCTTCTTACTTCTCTTACATAAAATATTTTATCATATATAAGGTTAAAAGTCTAAAAGAAAAAATCTTCAAATGAAGATTAATTTTAGTCATCAGCTAAATTATCAAAGTAGCCAGAAATATAAACTATTGGAGTGCCTTTATCACCAGAACCACTAATCAAATCTGCTAGCGATCCAACTAAATCAGTTATTCTTCTGGGGGTTGTTCCTAAACTAAGACTGCTACCAACTAAGTTTTCTTTTTTACTTTTAATTTCCTTTTTTAATGCATCATTTAAATCCTGCCCACTTAAATCCGGAAAATTATTATCTGATATATATTTTATTTTAATTTCATTTGGGGTTCCTATTAAATCCTTAGTATAAGCTGGGCTTACTACAGGGTCTGCTAGCTCCCAAATACCTGCAATAGGGTCTTTAAATGCTCCATCGCCATATATCATAACTTCAATATCTTTACCAGTTAATTCTTTTAATTTTTTTTTGATATTATAAACTAAAGTTTCACCCCGTTCAGGAAATAATTTTAGTTTTTCTTCGGTTAATTTATTACTACCTAAAAGTCCATATTTACTATTATAGCCAGAACTACTTACTGGTTTATTTAGTATTTCAAATAGTCCAAGTACATTGGCACCTGCTTTTTTTAAAATCTCTTTAGTTTCATATCTAGTATGAATATCACAATTAATAATATCTTTTTGATATTTTAATATATCAACAGGATTATTAGAAAATACAAATTCTATTTTACAATTTTCTTCTAAAGCAATTTTTTTATAAATATTAATCATATTTACACCCGTAAAAGGGTGAAGATATTCACCAAAATTTTGATAATATTCGTTTTCACTAAATAAACTATTTAAATTAAATTTACTTTTTCTAAGTAAATTTTCATCTAAAATTCCATTTCCTACTTCATCATAGGGAAAAGATGTTAAAATAGTTATTTCATCCATATAACGAGCAATTGCTTTTAAGATTATTGAAAATCTATTTCTACTTAATATTGGATAAACAAGACCTACTTTTTGATTAGGAAATTTTGTTTTTAAATCAAGACATATTTCATCTAATGAAACTATATTCCCTTCGCACTTTCCTGCAACCCCTTCAGTTATTGCCACAATGTCTTTATTTCTAAATTCAAAGCCATGAGTCTTACTGGCATTAATAAGTGAATCTATCACTATTTTCTCAAGGTCATCATTTTCTTTAATTATGGGAGTTCTGATTCCCATTGCTACTGTTCCTACATATCTAGTCACATTACACTTCCTTACATATAGATTTTACAGGATAGAATTATCCTAGTCAAGTATTTGACAGAAAAAAAGATTCTAACTTTTAGAATCTTCAATTGCTTTTATAAGTTCTGCTTCTGACATTTTTGTATATCCTTTAATGCCTAGTTTTTTAGCTTGAGCTTTTAGATTTTCAGGATTACTAGCTGATGTAAGTTTTCCGGTTTCTACTAATTCAACTATTTCTTCTCTGGTTAATGTTTCTTTTTCTATTAAAGTATCTGTAAGTAAGGTTACTAATTTTTTATTATCTTTTAAAATTTTAGTTGCTTCTTTATAACTATTATCAACTATTTTTCTTACCTCTTGGTCTATTTCAAGAGCAACTGTATCAGAAAAGTTTTGGCTTTTATTATAATCTCTTCCTAAAAAGACACCTTCGCTTTTATGTTCAAATTGAACAGGGCCTAAATCACTCATTCCATATTCAGTAACCATAGATCTCGCAATTTTAGTTGCTCTTCTAAAGTCATCTGATGCACCTGTTGTAATTTCGCCAATAAATAAATCTTCAGCAACCCGACCAGCTAATAAACCAGTTATTGATGCTTCTAATTCACTTTTTGTCATAATTGCTATTTTTTCCTCTTTTGGTAACATCATGGTGTAACCACCTGCCATACCTCTTGGAATAATAGTTATTTTATGTACTTCATTAGCTTCTTTTAGTTTTAAACCAATAACAGCATGACCTGATTCGTGAATTGCAATAAGTTTTTTTTCTTTTTCAGTTATTTTACGACTTTCTTTAGCAGGTCCCATTAGAACTCTATCTGTTGCCTCATCTATTTCACTCATAGATATTGCATCTTTATTTCTTCTTACTGCAAGTAGGGCTGCTTCATTAAGTAAATTCTCTAAATCTGCCCCACTAAATCCTGGCGTTCTTTTTGATAAGTTCTCTAAATTTACTGATTTATCAAAAATCTTATCTCTAGCATGAACTCCTAAGATTGCTTTTCTTTCTATTTGATCTGGAAGACTAACAGTTACTTGACGATCAAATCTACCAGGTCTAAGTAATGCTGGATCTAAAACATCTGGTCTATTTGTTGCTGCAATTATTATAATGCCTTCATTAGCGCCAAATCCATCCATCTCAGTTAATAATTGGTTTAATGTTTGTTCTCTTTCATCGTGACCTCCACCTAAACCAGTTCCTCTTTGACGTCCCACAGCGTCTATCTCATCAATAAAGATTAAACACGGTGCACTTTGCTTTGCTTGTTTAAACATATCTCTAACCCGTGATGCGCCAACTCCTACAAATAGTTCTACAAAGTCTGACCCACTTATATAATAAAATGGAACATTTGCCTCACCTGCAACAGCTTTGGCAAGAAGCGTCTTACCAGTTCCTGGAGGACCAACTAATAATACTCCTTTAGGAATTCTAGCTCCTAATTTTTGAAACTTTTTGGGATTTTTTAAGAAGTCAATCAATTCTGAAACTTCTTGTTTTTCTTCAATTAAGCCAGCAACATCAGCAAATTTTACTTTACCACCATCTTCACTTAATTTAGCTTTACTACGTCCAAAATCCATATTGTTTTTATTTCCCCCACTAATTTTAGAAAATAACCAAATAGTACCACCGATTAAAATGATATAGGGAACTATATTTAGAAATATCATAAGAAAACCATTTGTTTCTGGATTTGTTTTAGTAATAACTTCTATTTCGCTTTCATCAACATAAGTCAAAATCTTTTCAAGTACCGACTCTGACATCGGAACATTAACTTTAAAACTTTCATACTCTGGATATTCTTTTAATTGACCAGATATCGAATAAACACCAGCACTATTCTTTGGTGTTATTTCTATATTTTTGACACTTTCTTTAGATAGTTCTATTATGAACTGATCATAAGTAAATTCATTTACTTTATATTGTGATAAATTATAAAACAATAGTACTCCAACCATTACCATAATTAGTAATAAATATGGAATTGTTTGCTTTTGATATTTTTTATTTTTCATAATCTTCTCCTCTTTTTTTGTACTCTATTATTATATCATAGCTTTCATTTTTTTGTTTATCAAATTTACTTTTCTTTAAACTTGGAAGCCATAAGATATTATCGTTTGCATCAGTTACTACCGGATAAATATCACGTTTATTTATTGGCACTTTGTTGTCAATAAATATATCATTTATTTTCTTTGAACCTTTTAAATTTTTTACCTCTATTTTATCGCCAATTTTTCTAGTTCTAACAAAGATTGGTAATACTATTTCACTACTTAATAATCTTATTAAATCATTACTTTTTATAATATCTGTCTTGGAAATCTTTGAAATCGTTCCAAGTTCTAAGTCTACTTTTGTATTTAAAGTATAATTATAAGCTTTAGCGATATCATTATAATTATCAAACTCTAACATATTATAAAATTTAGTAACTCTAATATTTCTTGGTAAAGTTATATAACTATTTTGTTTATGACTACTAATTAAATTTAATATTAACTTAGTATGCTCATCAGTTATAACCACAATATTATTATTATATATATTTAATAATATTTTATGGAGTAATCTTTTTTTAAAAATATTATCTAATATATAAAATTCATTTAAATCAATTTTATTATTTACATAAAGTTTATTATATAAAACATTAGTCTCTTTTTCAAAAAAAACTTCATATTCATCAATTAGTTCACTAAACTTAATAAACTTTTTATGAACATTTTTATTTTCTTTTTTTAGTTCAGGCAAAATATGATTTCTAATTCTATTTCTTGTGTATTTATCCTCTTTGTTAGTATAATCAATTGCGTAAGGAATATTATTATTTTTAGCATAATTAATTATTTCCTCTTTCGTAGTATATATTAGAGGTCTAATAAGCTGATAATTTTCTTGTTTAGTAATCTTCAAAAAACCTGTATATCCTTTAAAATAGGAACCTCTTGTTAGTCTCATTATAATAGTTTCAATTAAATCATCACCATGATGAGCAGTAAATAGATATGCACTATTATATTTTTTTAAAAGAGTTTTAAAATAATCATATCTTTTTTCTCTAGCATTCATTTCTTTATTACCTTTAGGATATTTATCAATATTCATACTTTCAAAAATAAGATTATTTTTAAGGCAATACTCACTTAGAAGTAACTCTTCTTCATCAGATTCAACTCTTAATTTATGATTAACATGAGCTACAACAATATTTAAGTTTTCTTTTTGAAGAAGATTTAAAAGAACCATTGAATCTGGTCCATACGAACATGCTAAAACAACATATTTGTCATTAATATTTAATTTTTTAATAAAATCAATCGTTTCTTTCATCTAAATCACTGCTTCTATAAGTAGTATATATAAATCTTACTTATTTATCAAGTATTTAACCGTTACAATTCATAGCCAATTGATAGAAGACATTGCTTATATATTTAGATTTATTACTTAAGATGTAGTTTCATTTGTAAAATTCTTTGATTTATTTCAGGACTTGCAGTTATGCAATCATAGAATATTGCTTCATATCTACTTGCAAAATAACCGCTGTTTATTTTTCCTTCTTGACTATACATATTATAGTATGCCTTTGTAAGTGCGGTTTTTTCTTCTTCGGTTGTAGTTTCTGCCAACAATTCAGGAATACAAGCACCTGATAATATTGCTAGTTCATATTTAGTTATCATACATTGTTCTAAAATATTTGCTTGCTCGGTATGGGCTTTTGCTTTTTCTATATTTGCTACTTTTTCTGCTAATTGTCTTTGTAATTCTTCTAATCTTGTATCTGATAAATATTTAGGTTCCCCTAACCATACATCATCTATTTTATCTTCTCTAACTAATTGTAAGTATGGTTTTTTTGCCTCTTCTTCACTTAAACCTGTTCTATCAAGATATTTTTTTGTATCTAATAACTGGGCTTGTCTAATTTTTCTTTTAATTTCAGGAAGAACACTCTCTTTATCAAGCCAATGCTTTTCTGCCTTTGTTAAATAATCTTCGTCGTTAATATAGCTTAATGGTGTTCTGTGTTTTCTATTTTGCTCATTTTCTTCCATTAAAACTTTGAATAAATATAACTCATCTTTTGAAAATTCTTTTATTAGCATACCTTGGCATTCAGCACAACAAGTTAAAAAGTCTAGTTCATCTTTGGCTATTTCATAGTCTTTAGATGATGCACCACAATTCAAACAAACTAATTCATCATCAAATCTGACAAGAAAGTGTTTGTCATAGCACATTTCATTATAATTTTCTTCATCACCAAAATTTTGAAAACTAATGTCTTCTGATACAATTTTCTCTCTAGTTTCTCTGCGTTCTCTTAATCTATAACATAAGTCAATATATTCCTGAACATCAGGAAATATATCCAATGATATATCACTTGATAATTCACAATCATTATCTACTCCATCATTAAGTTTTATTTTTACTGGAATATCAATTATTTTATATAAAATCAATTGATCTTTAAAACTCAAACCTTCATAATCATAATCATTTTCTTTGGTAGCAAGTTCATCAAAAAATTTCTTCTTTTCAAGTAATACTTCAATTTGTTTTGTTAATTCATTGTAAGTTTCCATATTTTTTCTAAATGTTGATTTATTTCCCCAAACATTTCCTCTAACTAAATCATCAATTCTTTTCACAATAAAAAACCTCCCTTGTAAGTAATTATTTTAACAGTTTTAAAAAATATGTCAATACTTTAAATCTATTAACTTCAACACTATGATTTTATTCGATTGCCAAAGTAAATTGACCATTAATATAAATAGTGGTTAATTAAGTCTTTCACAAAAATAAATATATGGTCAAGTAAGTGTTGCACACAAAAAAAATTATTTTAAAAATATGTTGACTT
>JAQVNR010000099.1 GCA_028703035.1 Bacilli bacterium
TCACTTTCCTCTACATTAATTATCTCAAAAAAACATGGATAAATCCAGAGAAATCAACTATTTTTTAGCAATAAATTTCGGGATATGTAAACCCTCTTTAAAAACGATTTTTGCTAGTAATAACAGGGTTTGAAAATTTATATAATGTAAAGTAATTAATATCGTTTGTAACCATAATAAAACCTCAATATTGAGGTTTTATTTCAAAAATAGTCTTTGGATAGTCTTGAAATTATCCTGAACTTTACTGTAAACATTCTAAATATTGTTATTTATTACCTAAACTGTAACCAAATAAATACACATAGATTATAACTAATGAGAAAAAAACAAATAAAAAGTGAAGATTTTCTAATATTTTCACTTTTTTTTATTAAGACAATTATTTATTTAATATTATAACAGGCTATTAAATTGATATTTTTAGTAATACGAGACTTAAAATCAAATAAATTATTACCTAAATACCAGCCTATAAACTCAGCATTAGCGCGAATAGGATCACTAGGCTTAGATACACAATCTCCAGAATTTACGATCTTTGATGATTTACTAGTCCCACTATTAAATGTTACAACGTATTTATTGGTAACTTTTTGAGTTGTTGTTGGCTTAGCCTTTGTTGTAGTTACAACTGGTAAAGCTCTACCCACTAAAGACCACTTTGCTTTTAATATTATCGGATTATAAACTGGTAAATTAAAATTATATTCTCTATTATTTGCATCAAACCAACCAACAAATACATAGCCAGCTTTTATCGGATTAATAGGCATAATTGCAGAACTACCTATTTTAACACTTTGAGTATTAACAATTGTTCCGCCATTACTATTAAATATTATTGAAACATGACTAGCTGGTTTAGTTGTTTTAATTATTTTACTAGTGACTACTTTTTGAGTTGTTACAATAACTGCATCATTAGATTCGGTTTTATTAGTTGCTTTAGTTGTTGTACTATTAGTTGTATCTTCTTCAATTTGGGTTCCTTCTTCATCAGGAGAAACTTTGCTTTTAGGAAAATAAACATAAACTGTATCAACTTCTTTTCCACATATTAAATGGATCTCCAGCTCATGATTATGAGTCTTATTTGAAACACTGACATAACTATTCTCTACATCGCATGATGTTCCTGCTGCATCAGTTAAGTTACTAACCGCACCAACATTAATTAAATCATCAAGACTTACTTCTCTACTTTCACCAACATTTGGAAGACGATCATCAACAAAATATTCACTACTACCTTCTCTTAAAGTAGACATATTGCTGTTAAATTCAGCACTTAAATTTTCTGTAATATTTTTGTTTTCAAGTGGTAACAATTTTATAATCAAAATAATTATAACAATTATTATTGCCAGCTTAATCAAAAAGCCTTTCCAATCAAATTCTATTTTGCTTTCTTCGTACATATAAATTCACCCCTGCTCATTTATTGGACTTATACTAACATTTCTTAATATAAATGTCAAATATTTTAAATTTATATTTTTTGCAATACTTTTAAATTTTCTATTAACTGAATATATGCATCAAAATACTTGTCAATTATATTTTCCGCTAAAGTATTTTCTTTAACGTTATAGCTAATGATATAGTTTTTATTAGAATATTTAATTAAATAAATGTCAAACTTTAAAAACACAATAATCATTGTTAACAAAAAAAAAAATCTGTTTGATTATTTAAAATTTTAACATTAAATGACAAGTTCATAAACTTCTAAACCTAAATTACAGTATCTACAATTTTTAAGTACTATGTATTAGAGGAATTATCAAATTTTACAGATTTATCTTGAGTTGGCTGACTTTTATATAAAAGAGGATTCTTTTTTATTTTTTCCAGAGTTTCTCTGATTCTTTTGTTTTCTTCATTTCTTAAAACTTCAGGATTATTCTTTCCTATATTTTCTGATTTTTCTGTAACTCCCACTATTTTAAATAATTTTAATATATCAAAAATAATTACTCCTAAAGCCGGTATTAATACGATAAATAACCAACCAATTTTAGTTGTTAAAAAAAGTTGAATCTTACCTATAAAAGGAATTTTAAAAAGAGTTTTACCTAATATATCGTGTTCTTGAATAGGTTGAGAGTCAGCACTAGAATTATAATCTCCTTTAGTTATAAATTCTCTAGTCCCATTCTCTTTTTCTTTAATGCCTATTATTCTATGAGTGATTCTCATATCTTTAATCAATGAACTATCTGATTTATAAGTAATTACATCCCCTACTTTTAAGGTTGAAAAATCATCTACTCTAACATTAAAAATAATATCATCTACTTTAATAGCTGGCTCCATACTACCACTAACAATTGTATATAAGGCAATTTTAGGAGTCTCTCCTGCTTGTTTAGATAATATTTTTGCCGATATAAAATAACATCCTAAAAAGATCATAATTAAAATAAGCACTACAAGTATAGCAGTAGATATTAATTTAAAAACATAAGTTAAAGATTTACGAAAAGCTTCATATCTATCTTCAGGACTATCCATTATAGTACCACCTATTCTATTCTATAATTATTATAAGCTCTTTAATTCAAAAACGCAAGAAAACATCATAGCATTTTATAATAAATAAGATTATTATTTCAAAAAAAAAGCCATAAGGCTAATTTATATTTTATGATTCAGTTGTTGTTGTATATGCACTTCCAGGTATAACATTTACATAAGCCCCAAACCTGACTTCTGCAGCAACATTTTATAAATTCATTAATTAAGCCTGATGTTATCAGGTTTTTATTTGTCAAACTTATATCATTTTACCGTTGTATATTGTGTTATACTGTGGTATACTTATATCATAAGGTAGTGATTAATATGTTCGTTAAACAAAACAAGTCTTGGAAAGGTACTCTTTTAACTTATACTGTTGGTTACAGAAAAAATGGTAAAGTTAAACATAAA
>JAQVNR010000046.1 GCA_028703035.1 Bacilli bacterium
CCATTTATTAAAGTTTATATTAGAAGTTATTATTGTAGTATTTTTTTCATATCTTTTATTTATTAATTGGAATAATAAATTTGCCTCATCTACTTCGATAGGTAAATAACCTATCTCATCTATTATTAAAACGCTATATCTTACATATACTTTCATTTTTTGTTCTAATCTGTTTTCTAATCTTGCCTTCTTTAAGTTTTGAATTAAATCATAACAAGTAATAAAGTATGTAGATAATCTGTTTTTGGCACATTCTATGCCTGTTGATATTGCTAAGTGGGTTTTACCAACTCCAGAGCTACCTATTAATAAAATATTCTCTTTCTTCTCTATAAACCTTAAATTTTTTAAATCCAACACCTCCTCCTTATTTAAAGATGGTTGATATGTAAAATCAAAATCATCAAATGTTTTGTTATACGGAAAACCAGCGGTTCTTATAAGTGATAACTTGGCATTTTCATCTTTGAAACTTACTTGACCTTCCGTTAACTCATATAAAGCATCTATGAAGTTTTTCTTGTTTTTATTAATCAAATCAATATATTCATCTATATTGTCATTTATTTTGTTTAAATTTAGCTTTTCTAAATTGTTCTTTAGTTTATTATAATTATTCATCAATTTAATCTCCCTAACATTTCTAAATTTTTAATTGTTTGTTCCTCAATACTATCCTCGTTTATACCTTTGGCTTTCATAGCAGCCATATAGTGTTCATGGGTATAATTTATTTTTTGTTTACTCATTTTATGTTTAATTATTAAATTTCTGTTATGATAAATATGTAATTCATTATTAAGTTCTTTAAGTGAAACAACCTTATTAATGTAATTATGTGGAACAGAATACTCTATACCTCTATATCTTACAAGAAACGTATTAGGGACTTTAAATTGTTTTAGATCATACATATAGTCATTTAATACTTCTTTAGTTGGTAGAGGTCTTAAGTGTTCTTTTTCTTTATTAAATAATAAAATTGGTTTTATGTTTGTTGTATCGTTTTCTTTATTATTACACTGTTTAGTAATAACAGCTAATATTTTTATTATGTCTTCTTCAGTTTCAAATTCGAAATTATATGGTTGTAACCAATCCATGAACCTATTTTGCGATTCGACCTTTCCCTTCGTTTCTGGTGTTTTAATTTTACAGTTCCTTGGTTTTATGTTCATATCTTTACAAAAGTTCTTAAATTCTTCATAAAAATTTTTTGTTTTAGTATTAACAATACTGCTAGAATACTAAAAAGCAATCGTGGATTTCCCGCTCACACGATTGCTTTTTAATTTATTATTTAACCATATTGTTCTATAAATTATAATTAAAAAAGGAAATAAGATAGTTAAGTGGTATAATTATATATAGGAGGTATATTGCTTATGTTAAATGATAAAATTTTAAAAACCTTCAATTCTGGACAAAAAGAAGTAACCTTAGTCGAAAATAAAGAGTATGGAATATGTATTCGTAAAATAAAAAAGGAAAACACTTCGACCAGGAGAATCATTCGTGAAATTGAAATTCAAAATAAATTTGATTGTGATTATTACCCAAGATTATATTTTAGTGACATTACTTCAGATCAAATGTTAATTTATGAAGAATATATTGAGGGTAAGGATTTATCTGATATTTTTAAAGAAAACAACTATTTTAAGAATGATGAAAATAGTTGTTTAAATTTGTTAAAGGAATTATTAACTGGATTAAATTATATTTGGAATGAATCAATCGTTCATCGTGATTTAAAACCGCAAAACATAATTATTAGAGATAATGGAATTCCAGTAATTTTAGATTTAGGCATAGCCAAAATATTAGATGGCAGCGATTCTACAACAAAAATCTGGTTTTCTGAGGGATATGCACCAATAGAACAATTTACTGGTCAAACAAAATTAATTGATAAAAGGACTGATTTCTTTAGCCTAGGTGTTATTATTTTTGAGTTGTTTTTTGGAATAAGATTATTTAAAAGTAATGATGATGTGATTAATAAGTCGCCTGATTATAATTTGGCAAATTTTAATAATTCGAAAAAATTTTATAATATTTTAAAAAAATTATTAGGAAAAAGAGTCTTTGAAAGATATCGAAAAGTAGACGATATAATTTGTGATATTAATAAAGCACTAGAAAGGAGTAATAATGAGTAAAATAAATATTTACCACCAATGTGGTTTTAGGTATAGTTGGAATCTTGATATATGTAGAGATAAAAATATTGGGGACGGATTTATATTATCACCTAAGGATATGGAAAAAAATTATTTGGCTTCAATGGAAGATGGAGACCTAGCCAGAAGTTTTTTCGATCCACAGTTTTATGCATTAAGTTTGATGAGTTCACAATATTTGACTTATGGATTTCATGATTATATAGAAAATTTATCTGATTATTCTAAAGAGCGACTATCAATTGCTCAGAAAAATATTGATTATCAAAATAGCATAAATATTAAATATTTAACTATTCCAACAATAGACTTTGAGTTGCAAAATGTTGATGAGTTTGATTCTTTATATCTTGAGTTGTTTGGGACAGTTTATGATGGAAATGATGGAAATAATTTAGATCTTTTAAATGAATTAGTAATAAAACCTTTTACTGAATACATAAAAACAATCTCAACTAATAAAAAAGTATTATTAACAATTATTTTTGATGAAAACACGGCTAAAAATAATGATAAATTTAATGAATTAATAACTTTGATTACAAGCTATGATGTTGTTGATGGAATTTATTTAATCCCAAAATGTGCTAGAAGTTATAAACGAATATCTAATATTCAATTTTTGCTTAAAATTATGGAGTTTATTAATATATTAAAAAATAATAATATGGAAGTAATTATTGGAAATTGTGATATTGAGTCATTATTATATATTGTAGCAGGAGCTGATGCTATTTCTTTAGGGATATATGAGAATTTGCGTTATTATGATGGAAAAAGATTCATTGATTCAGAACAAAAAAGAGGTCCAAACCCAAGAATGTTTAGTTATAAGTTATTGCAATGGATAGATTATACATATTTATTTCCAATAAGTGAGTATTATGAGATGAAGGAAATATTTGATGATAATGAATATTATGAATTAACTCAAATTGACTCTTACAAATGGCATTTTTTAAAGTCAGAGCCGTATAAACATTATATGATAAGTTTTTGTAAAATAATCGATACAATGCCAGATGAAATAAATGAGAAAATAAAATATGTAAACCAACTTTTGACAAATGCTCAAGAAATGAATACAGATTTAGAAAATAATGGTATAATATTAGATGATAATAGTGGAGGCACACATTTATCATATTGGAGAACGATTTTACTACAATATAAGAAAAAACTTTTAGGGAGTGATTAGAGTGTTTTATTCTGAGAAGGAACTGGTAATAGCTTTGATATCTATGCTTGAAGAAAAAAAATTAAAAATTGAAAATATAAAAGACTTTTTAATTTTAGAAGAAATCGAAGGTATGATCGGAAGACCTGATATTTTATTAAAGTCAAGAAATGGTAAAAAAATAATTACTATTGAGGTTAAATTGAAAAACTGGAAACGTGCTTTGCAACAGGCTTATAAATATAGAAGTTTTTCTGATATTGCTTTTATTTGCATGGATGAAAAAAATATTAAACCAGCTATTGCCAATATGCAAATGTTTATTAAAAGTAATATTGGTTTGATTTCAATTAATGAAAAAAACGAGGTTAAAATTCATTATGAACCTACTTTAAAAAAAGCATATGTTAAAGCATTAAGAGATATTGCTGAAAGTAAATTTATAGAACAATATGGTTAAATAATAAATTACAAATCAATCGTGGCGGGCGAAAATGCACGATTGATTTTTTTATCTAAATTAAGGTTTTATTTTATATTATTAAAATTTATTCTAAGTAAAAGAATCTCCCAACCCCAAATCGTAATTTTCATATGAAAATTACAGATATTTAAATTTTGCTTTTTAATAAAAACTGGGCGAATGCCTATTCACTTATCTTAAGATAAGTGATATATTATAGTTAGAAAATTTTTAGTTTGAGACAGGTGGCTACGGTTGAGGTTTGCACAAACTCCAAAACCGCAGATGGGAGTTCGATTCTCTCTACCCCTGCCAATTAAAAAACAGTCGAACTCGACTATAACATAGATTTCGGAAGGTGTATTATGTATTATAAAAAATATGAAAGTGATAGATTATTTCTATCGCCTATGAATGTAGATGACCATCAAATTTATACAAAATGGATAAATGATGAAACCCTTTCTTGTGGACTTGGAAACTTTAGGTTTAACATAACTGAACTAAGCGAAAAAGAATGGATTGAAAAAGTTTGTAAAAATGGAGAACATCACTATTCAATAATTAGAAAAGAAGATAATAAAGTTATCGGAACATATGGTTTAGAGGTAAAATCAGAAGTTTCAAGAAGATTCCATGTTGGTGGATTTATTGGAGAAATTGATGAACGTGGAAAAGGTTATGGGACGGAAGCTTTAAAATTAATAACTAAGTTTGCTTTCGAGATATTAAATGCTGAAACATTATTTTCTGGAATATATGCATTCAACAAAGCTTCTATTAAATCTGCAAAAAAAGCTGGTTATAAAGTATCCGGAAAATTTAGAAATGCATATTTCTATAACGGAGAATATCATGATGAAATATGTGTAGAAATAACCAAAGAAGATTATTTAGAAAGTAAAGAACAGTAAAAATAAAAAGTACGGAGTTAATTAAAACTTAATATAAAAATATATATTGGTCACTCAAAAGATATTGATTACATAGAAGAATTGTATGAACCTATAAGAGAACTTAAAAAAAATACTAATCATACATTTATATTGCCACACGAGAAAAAAATTTTTAATGTTATATTTTTCCAGGAGGTAGATTGAATGAGTAAGTTTTTAGATTTATTTGACAATGATAAGCCCATAATTGGGATGTTACATTTAGGTAGAAGACCAACAAAGGCAAGTGCGTTAGATTTAACAAAAGATGAAATTGATACATATCTAAACAATGGTATTAGTGAAGTCATAGTAGAGGATTATTTTGGAGATTTAGAAGACGTACAACAAACACTAGAATATTTATGGGCCGGAATAGTAGTTACAGGAGCAGGAACTGGACTTGAAACACCACTTAATAAAGCTAAAAACTTTAAGGAAATCATGGGAAATTATCTATTAATAATTGGAGCAGGATTAACACTTGATAATTGTGTTGAAAGTTTATCAATTGGAGACACTGCAATTGTTGGTAGTTATGTGAAAAATAATCACCAAGATAATGGCGAGGTATCATCAGAATATGTTAAGAGATTAGTTAATAAAATCAACACTATTAGAAAATAATTATAAAGACCATATATTACTTTTAATTATTTGAATGTACTTATGGAGGTGTTATATGGATCCTAATAAAATTGGTAATTTTATAAAAAAGCTAAGAAAAGATAACAATCAAACTCAGCAAGATTTTGCCGAAATGTTTGGTGTAACATACCAAGCAGTATCTAAATGGGAAAATGGGAAAAATATCCCAGACATTTTAATTTTAAAAGAGATATGTAAGAAATTTAATATAGATATCAATGAAATACTTGATGGAGAGAAAAAGAAAAAGACATATTATAAACAATTAATAATTATTATATCTATAATATTAATATCTTTAATTACAATATTTATTTTAAATAAAAATGATGATTTTGAATTTAAAACATTAAGTAGCAGTTGTTCTAATTTTAATATTACTGGTAGTATTGCTTATAATAGTAATAAATCACATATTTATATTTCTAATATAGAATACTGTGGTGGTAATGATACAACGGAATATGAGAAAATAGAATGTATATTATATGAATCTAGTAATAATATAGATACTAAAATAGATTCTTATACAAGTTTAAAAAATATAAAATTAGAACAATTTTTAAAAGATTTAAAATTTCATGTTGATAACCACTCAGGTGCTTGTAAAGATTTTATTGAATCTAATGTTTTTTTACAAATAAACGCTATAGATAAAGATAATAATATTATCTCTTATAAGATTCCTCTGGATTTTGAAGAAAGCTGCTATATTGATTAACTCAACTATAAGTTGAGTTTTTTCAACTCTTTCTTTATTTAAAATATATTTTAAATAAGTTATTCTAAATAAAAGCGAGGGAGTATGTAAATGAAATTAATTAGAATATCAACTATTTATTGTATGTCATGTATTTTTATGAATGAAGTATTAAAAAAAATTGAAAAAAAATATTCTGTTTTATATAAAATACAAGATTTAGATTATGATAATAACCAAGAAGAAATTAGCAAATATAATATAGGAACAGTATTACCTGTCTATATTCTACTTGATGAAAATTCAAAAGAAATCGACCGTTTAATTGGGGAAAAAAGTAAAAGCGAATTAGAACAATTTCTAATAAAAAATGGAGCTATTAAATGAAAAAGAAAATATTAATTATTAGTATTATTTTTATTTTGTTATTTTCTTTTGCCCCAACTTTAGTAAGTGCTAATAATAACTTGTTAAATATTGAAGATAGTTCTTTTAATGTCCCAGTTGTTGGTGAGTTTAATCCCAAAACAGTATCTTTACCTCTACTATCAATGATTATGGGTGTAGTGGACGGTTTTAATCCCTGTGCTTTATGGATTTTAATATTTTTAATTACTATGTTATTTAATATGAAAAATCGCAAAAAAATGTGGATTTTAGGTTTAACTTTTATTACTACTAGTGGGCTTGTCTATTTATTATTTATGATGTCATGGTTAAATTTAGCTACCTTTTTAACAAAAATACCACTTATTAGACTTTTAATTGCCATATTTGCAATTATTTTTGGGATGATAAATATCTATAGATTTTCAAATACAAAAGATATAGGATGTGATGTTACTAATCAGAAACAAAGAAGTAAAATTATAGAAAAAATAAAAAAAATTACTACTGAAAAGAAGTTTATTTTATCGGTTTTAGGTATAATGATTCTTGCAATTTCTGTAAATATTTTAGAGTTATTATGTTCCCTAGGGCTTCCGGTTATTTTTACTCAAGTTCTTGTAATTAATAATTTAAGTGCTCTTCAATATACAATTTATATCTTTATTTATATCTTGTTTTTTCTAATTGATGATATTTTAATTTTTTTTATCGCAATGAAAACATTAAATATAAAAGGTATATCTAATAAATATACAAAATATTCACATTTAATTGGAGGAATTATTATGTTAATTCTTGGTTTATTAATGGTTTTAAAACCTGATTGGTTAATGTTTAATTTTTAAACTCAACTTAAAGTTGAGTTTTTTCAACCTCTTCTTTATTTTAAATATATTTTGAGTGAGATATGCTAAGATAAGAACGGAGGAAATTATGAAAAATAAAACATTAGTAATCATTATGATTACACTAGCATTTTTGATTGGAGGTATTACCTCACAATTAATCTTTAAGAATAATAGTAATCAACTAAAAGACTTACCAAAACCAGAAATTACCGATGGGATTAGGGGAACCAATTTTGGGATTGATAAAAATATCAATGAGGATACAATTGATAATTATTTGAATCGTGAAGATAGTGTTTATCGTGATATGAGAATGTTAATTGATGCAGGTGATTATGAAAGCATTGGAGGAGATTCTTACTTATCAGGTATTATTAAAGGCTTTGAAGCAGTTCCTTTACCAAAGATTGTCAATGTTACTGGACTACCAGAAGAAGTTGGTGATACTTATCAAGGAACTACTCTATTTACTTTAACTGAAGATGGAAAGTACTCTCCTAATTATGAAGAGTCTATGGAATATTTAGAATACTATTTTCCAAAAGATAAAAACATTTTCTTGATGTGCGGTGGTGGTGGCTATTCAGGAATGATGAAAGAAATGCTTATAAATCTTGGCTGGGACAAAAATAAGATTTATAACACCGGTGCCCATTGGTCTTATAATGGTAATAATAATATTATTATTAAGAATACTAAAAATGGTGATGTTAGTTATGATTTTTGGAAAGTAACTTATCATGATATAGATTTTAAGATTTTACATAAGGTCGATTAATGAAAAAATTAATACTAATAGTACTTATTTGTTTCTTAGTATTAGGATGTGAAAAAGAAAAAACATTTTATTTAGATGATAATTGTTATGGTGAAAATGCAATAACAGAAATTGATAATAAAAAATTAAAGGAATTAGAAAAAAACGATGCATCATTTATAATTTTTATTTATCAGCCGATGTGCACTACATCTTATAATTTTAATAATGTTTTAACCAACTTTTCAAAACAACATGATATAGAATTATATAAAATTACTTATGCGAATATAAAGGATAGCTCTCTAGCCAAACACATTAAATATTTTCCATCGGTAGCTATTTATCAAGAAGGTATTGTAGCTACATATTTAGACCCAAATAAGGAGGAAGATATCCAATATTATGAATCTGTAGATGGATTTAAGGAGTGGCTTACTCAATATGTTTTGCTAAAGTAATTTAAAAGGAGTAGCTAATGAAACATAAAAATAAAATATTCATAATCTTAACAATTACATTAATTATATTTGTTGTTATTGCAACCATAATTAAAATAAATCAAACTTCTGAGTACAATAATGAAAGTTTAATAAATAAGAATGCACAATTATCTGATATTGAATTTATTGAAGGTAAAGTAAATATTTATTTCTTTTGGGGAAATGGCTGTCCACATTGTGAGGATGAATTTAGCTTTCTAGAAAAACTTAGTGAAGAATATAGCAAAGATATTAACATTTATTCCTTTGAGGTTTGGAATAACCAAGATAACACCCAAATATTAACTGATTTTGCAAGAATAATGCAAAAACAAGTTACAGGAGTTCCTTTTACTATCATTGGAGAAGAAAGTTTTAGTGGCTTTAGTACATCTATAGAAGATAACTTTAAAAACGCTATTAAAAAACAAATTAATAATGATTTTGATGTATATAAAGAATATAAACAAAATTAAAATATAAAGACTCTGTTAGGTTAGAAATAATAATTTCAAAAAGTTATAATCAGTGATATAATATGTATATGTAGAAAGAGATTAAAATGTATGAAAAAATATTAAATGATAATTATATTTTAAATTTATATAATAAAATATCAATATATGAGGAAAATGAAAAAGGTTGGGCTCACCATAATCTTCAGCACGCAATAAATGTAGCTGAAATGATTGAGTTAATTTTAATGGGTTTATTCTATAATAAAGTATTTATTGAAAATGCAAAGATAGCAGCCCTACTTCATGATATAGGATGCATTAATGGCAAAGAAAATCATCCAGCTAAATCAGAGTTAATGGCAAAAGAGTATTTTAAAAAAAAAAATATTAAACTAAAATATGAAAAAGAAGTTTTAAGCGCAATTAAAAATCATAGTGCCGGATTTGATGAAAATAATCTTATGACTATTTGTTTAATATTCTGCGATAAAATAGATATTAAAAAAACCAGAGTTGCCAAAGAAGGATATAATGTTGTTGGCATGAGACAACTTCAATATATAGATGATATAAATATTTTTATTAATCAAGATATTATTAAAATAGATTTTATTATAAACGATTTACTTAATTTAAAAGAATTAGAAGATTTTTATTTCACTGATAAAGTATTTAAGGCTATAAATAGTTTTGCTAATAAGATAAATAAAAAACCTATAATAAATATTAATAATCAAAAATGGAATTATAATCAATAACAAAATTTCGGTCTTTTATTTGAATGAATAAAAAGATATAATAACTATAATACCTAATGCTGAAGTTCATAGAATGATTTAATTATCATTTTTTTATTATGTATTAATTTATTTAAATAAAATATAATTATTTAGGAGTGATTTTATGTGTACGGCAATGTTTTTACAATCTAAAAGCAAAGAAGCTTTTTTTGGTAGAACTATGGACTTTTCATATGAAATATCACCAGAGGTATATGTAGTTCCTAAAGATTATGAGTGGTTAAGTTTAAAATCTAATTTAAAAATTAAAAATAAGTATCGGTTTATTGGAACCGGTCAAGATACTGGAAATATTTTATTTGCTGATGGAGCTAATGAAAAAGGTTTAGGAGTTGCTACATTGTATTTTTCTGAATATGCTTATTATGATGAGGAAATAAAAACAGATAAAGTTTCTATTGCTCATATAGAATTAGTTTCTTATCTTTTAGGTAATTGTGCATCAGTTGAAGAAGTAATTAAAGCATTATCTTTTATTCACCTTTTTGGAATAACTGATGAGGTGACTAACTCAGTTGCGCCTCTTCACTGGATAATTGCTGATAAACACGGAAACTGTATTGTTGTTGAAAGTACTAAAGCTGGTGTAAAAATATACAATAATCCAATTGGAGTTTTAGCAAATAGTCCTAATTTTCCGTGGCATCTTACCAACCTTAGAAATTATTATCAGCTATCTCCTATCCAATTAGAAAGACGCATTTGGGGAAATCTTATTTTAACTCCTTTTGGTCAAGGCGCTGGTACTTTTGGTTTACCAGGAGATTTTACTCCACCATCAAGATTTGTTAGACTATCTTATATAAAAAGTTTTATTATGCTTCCAATAACTAATGAAGAAACATTAGTTACTTGTTTTAATGCGATGAATTCAATTACAATACCTAAAGGAGTTGTAATTACTAAAAATAATACTTTTGACTATACAAAATATACTGTCTTTACAAATTTAACTACTGGTGATTATTACTTTAATACGTATTTAAATCCTGAAATAAAGAAAAAAAATATCTTTGATAACAATAGTGATAAAATACTTTCATTAGGAAAGTTATTTTAAATTTTGATAATTCTTTTTCAATATTAAATTATGGCTACTTGATACTTCTTTTCCTCCAAAATTTAGATAATATAAATCTATCGCATCATAAATAAGTTGTTTATATTTAGGATCTTTATATATTCTTTTAACAAATCTTGTTACTTCTTCTGTATCTGAAAGTATTAAAAATAAATCAATATTTTTTTCTAAACACAAATTAATAATATCATAAAGTAAATTTACGGTTTCTACTTCACTATCTCGATCATCGAAAAAATCATAATTGTAATAATAAGGACATACTGAAACTAATAAGTCATATTTTTCCATTTCAACATGTTTTGAAAAAGTACCATATATATTTAAATTATCAATTTGTGATTTAGCCTGAGGATAAATTTCGTAAGCATCTATTCTTTTATATGATTCTGCTAAAATTTTAGCTAAATTCATTTCTCCTGCTCCGACTTCGCATAAATAATTATATTCTTCAGGTTTAAAAATTTGTTTAATAATATTTCCTACATATAAATGTCGATTATTAATAAACCCTGATGATTTTGTTTTAGCTTTTTTTAGATTATTCAATTTATCACCGCTTTTAAATGTTATTTTAGTACTTTCTAGTAAATAATACAAGCTAAAAACTAAAATTTTAGTATTTTTTGTGATTTTTAAGTGAAAATGTTACATTTTTAGGTAGTCAATTTTAAGTGAAAATGTTACATATAAAAAAAGCTTTAAAAATATATTAATCAGTCAATTTTAAGTGAAAATGTTACATATTAATT
>JAQVNR010000047.1 GCA_028703035.1 Bacilli bacterium
GAGATATGGTAATTTAAAAGATTTTTTGTTTTAAAAAAACTCATTAATAAGTCTGTTTTGTCATGCAATAATATTATTCTAAAAAAACATTTAAAAACTCTTGATTTTTTTTAGCAAGTTTTTATAGTATTATCTTTACTATCATATACACTTGCTAAATAATTGTTTATTTCTAATTGGTTAACATTTGGTCCTACTGCAACAATAAAGTCATCTACCATATTAAAACATCCTCCTTAAAACGATTGTTTTTTATTATATCCTAAATTGTTAAAAAAATCTATCATATCCAGTAATTTCAGCGAAATTATGAAAAATTCAAAAACAATAAAAACAATTGTTTGACTATATTTTTTTTCCGTGATAAAGTTATTTTAAGAAGATTATTAATTAAAAAAAGAAAGGAATGGTATAAAATGAATAAACTAAAAAATAATTCAGAAGAGAGAATTTCAACTATCTTTAGAATATAAAGAATGGCGATATTTTCATAAGGTAATTGAAAAAGCTCAAGTTGCATGCTCAATGAGTAATAACAATGTGAATAACCATTTTGGATTTAACTGCTTGGTTCAAAGGTCCGAAAAGCTATTGCTGTTATGGGAGCAGCAATGCCAGAAGATTTACCAACTCCAAATAAGAGTTTAAAAGAATTATCAAAAATAGAAAAGAAAAAGCCTAACATAATAAAATAGCTTTTATAGCTGTTTTGTTAGATAATAAAAGGAAGTGATAAATATCAAAACAGAAGATTATAATTATGAATTACCCAAAAAATTAATTGCTCAAACTCCACTTAAAAACAGATGTGAATCTAAGCTTTTAGTTTTAGATAAAAAAACTGGTGAAATTACTCATGAGTCATTTAAAGATATTATAAATTATTTAAATGAAGGCGATGCTTTAGTAATTAATGATACAAAAGTTTTGCCAGCTAGGTTAATTGGTATAAAAAAAGAAACTGGAGCAGTTATTGAAGTCCTACTTTTAAAAAATATAGAAGATAATGTTTGGGAATGTTTAACTAAACCGCAAAAAAGATTAAGACCAGGAACAATAATTAGCTTTGGAGACGCATCATTAAAAGCAGAAATCCTAGAAATAAAAAATGAAGGAATTACAACCGTAAAACTTATCTTTGAAGGTATTCTGATGGAGGTTTTAGAAAAACTTGGCACAATGCCACTTCCTCCTTATATCCATGAGAAGTTAGAAGAAAAAGACCGTTATCAAACGGTCTATGCTAAAGTTTATGGCTCATCTGCTGCTCCAACTGCCGGACTTCATTTTACGGAAGAATTATTAAATTCTATAAAAGAAAGAGGAATTCAAATAGTAAATATTACTCTTCATGTTGGTCTTGGTACTTTTAGACCCATTAATGTCGAAGATGTTACAAAACATGCGATGCATAGCGAATACTATATAATGTCAAGAGAAACAGCTGATACTTTAAATAAAGTAAAAGAAAATAATAAAAAAATAATTGCTGTTGGAACAACAACGGTTAGAACTCTTGAAACG
This sequence comes from Bacilli bacterium, assembly GCA_028703035.1. Lineage (GTDB taxonomy): Bacteria > Bacillota_I > Bacilli_A > RF39 > UBA660 > DUUS01. The sequence continues at coordinate 1,525 of JAQVNR010000047.1, forward strand.
ATAATGCAAAAACATAATAAATTTACTGCATTAAGTGGTGAAACAAATATTTTTATTTATCCTGGTTTTAAATTTAAAGCAGTTGACTGTTTAATAACAAATTTTCATTTACCAAAGAGTACTCTTTTAATGTTAGTCAGTGCTTTTTCATCAAAAGAAATTATCTTAAATGCTTACCATGAAGCAATTAAAAATAATTATCGTTTTTTCTCTTTTGGAGATGCGATGTTTATAAAATAGTATTATCTAGTATTAAAAATATAAAAATTATTTATTATAAAGTATAATTATGTGAAAACTTTCGTGTCCTAAACTTGACCTAGATCCAGTTAGGTAAAATTGAAGGATATTATAAGTGCGGACATAGAACAAGCAAGAAAGGCAAAAATACAAGCTATTAAAGACTACATTAATAATAATCAACATATACCATGTAGCATTCTAATCAAGAAAATAAAATAGAAGATTAATAGGTATGTTTAATTATTATGGAATAAGTGATAACATGCCTTGGATGTTGAAGATAATATATCTAGTAAAACAAATGTTGTACAAGAGTATAAAACGTAAAAGTCAGAAGAGTAAATGGAACTGGGAGAAAATGAATACTGTGTTTTATTTTAACCCACTAGTAACACCTAAAATAAAACGCTCATTATGGCAATAAGTAAAGATTATATGAAGAGCCGGATGCGGGAAAAGCGCACGTACGGCTTTCGTGAGGGGCATAAGTCTGCATTTCACGATAAGAAAGGAAGCTGGAATATGTCCACTCGACAAGAATATAATAACCGAAATCGTTTTTATAATGAAACTCCAAAGGATTTATATACATTGTTTTCTTCGGATGTTACAGGGTTAAGTGAAGAAGAGGCAAAGAAAAGATTAGCTCGCGATGGTCTAAATAAACTTGCTGAACAAAAACAAAAATCAAATTTTATAAAATTTGTTAGTCAATTTAATGACTTAATGATTATTTTATTAATATTTGCTTCATTGTTTTCGGCAGCTGTTTCATATATCAGAAACGAATCATATATTGATTCTATTATAATAATTATTATCGTAATTATTAATTCCATTTTAAGCTTTATTCAAGAAAAAAAAGCAGCTGTTGCCATAGCAGAATTAAATAAAATGTTTATAACAAATAATTATGTAATAAGAGATGGTAAAAAAATATCAGTTGATGTAAGAAATATAGTTGTTGGTGATATCATTGAGTTAGAAGCAGGAGATTATGTATCAGCAGATTCCCGAATTATAAAATCTGAAAGTTTAGAAATAAATGAATCTACTTTAACTGGAGAATCTAAATCAGTTAAAAAAACTTGTGAAGATATACAAAAAGAAAAAGAATTGTATGAAAGAAAGAATATGGTTTATGCTGGTTGCAATGTAACAAATGGGCATGCACTAGTAATTGTTTGTGCAACAGGTATGGATACTGAACTAGGTAATATAGCTACTAGTTTACTGGATAAAAAAAGTGAGCTTACACCCCTGCAAAAAAAAGTAAATCAAATTAGTAAAGTTTTAACTTATATTGTTTTATTTATTATTATATTAATGATGATAATAGGTTTACTTATGAAAAATGACTTTTTTGATGTTCTTACGCTTTCCATAGCGTTAGCAGTAGCTGCTATTCCTGAGGGCATGTCCTCAGTGATAACAATAATACTTTCACTGGGAATGACTCAAATGGCTAAGAAAAATGTTATTATTAGAAAAATGGCATCAGTAGAAACGTTAGGTTCAACCGATATTATTTGTTCAGATAAAACTGGAACAATTACTCAAAATAAAATAATTGTCAAGACCATTTATTGCAATGGAAAACTATATAATGAAATAGAAGAAATTGATAATGCTGACTTTTTAAAGTATTGTACCAGTTCATGTCATAATGTTGTCAAAAATAATGATATATATATAGGTGATGAAACCGAAGTATCAATTTATAAATATTTAGAAACAAAAGGTATTAATTTAAATAATAATGAATTTATCAGAATTAAAGAGTACCCATTTGATTCAGAAAGAAAAATGATGAGTGTTGTTTGTGAAAATAACTCAAAACAATATGGATTTACAAAAGGAAGTTTAGATTCTGTCATTAATAATTGCTCACATTATTTAGAAAATGAACAAATTAACCCGATGACTCAGGAATTTAAAGATAAGATTACCTTAATTGAACAAAAGCTATCAGCTGAGTCATTAAGATTATTAGCTTTTTCATTTAAAACATCTGATTTTGAAAATCCAGAAAAAAATATGATTTTTATTGGGCTTGTTGGGATGATGGATCCCCCTAGAGAAACAGTTCCTAATGCTATTAACGTTTGTATAAAAGCAGGCATTAAACCAATTATGATTACTGGAGATAGTATTAATACAGCAATTGCAATTGCTAAGATGGTAAATATTATTGACAGTGATAATAAAGCTATTGAAGGAAAAATTGTTGATAAAATGAGTGCTAATGAATTAAAAGATGCTGTGCGTCTTTACCAAGTATATGCGAGAATATCGCCAAATACAAAACTTAGAATAGTAGAGGCATTACAATCTCAAGGGTGTGTAGTAGCTATGACTGGTGATGGTGTAAATGATGTCCCAGCAATCCAAAAAGCAGATATCGGAATCGGAATGGGAATTACTGGCTCCGAAGTTGTAAAAAAAGTTGCAGATTGCATTTTAATGGATGATAGCTTTGCAACAATTGTTGATGGAGTCGAAGAAGGAAGAAGAATAAATGCCAACATCAAAAAAGTCATTCTATATTTACTAGCAGGAAATATAATTGAAGTTATATTAGTATTTATATCAATGTTCCTTAATATGGAAATATTTAATACTCTTCAATTATTATGGATTAATTTAATTACGGATTCTATTCCAGCAATTATGTTAGCCTTTGAAAAATCAGATGATGATATTATGGATAATTCTCCAGCAAATAAATTAAAAACAAGTTTTTTTACACCTTTCTTGACTGCTAGGCTTATTTTTGGTTCAATATTTAAATCAATTTTAATGTTAGGATTATTTATCTTTTTTGTTAAAACTCAAAATCCATACGTTGCTAGTTCATTATTATTTATCTTTTTAATAACCCATGAATTATTATTTGCTTTATCTTGTAAAAACATTAAAAAGAGTGTTATTAATTCTAAGATATTTGATAATAAAAATTTGAGTTTAGGAATTTTTGGAATAATTATCGTTCAAATTATTGTATTAAGTTCGGGATTATCAAAATATTTTATTGTAGATGATTTAGGATTTAAAAATGTGTTATTAACTATTATCATTTGTTTGTCAATGTTTATAATTGGTGAATTAGTAAAACCAATATATAAAAAAATATTTAAGGATTATTAAGGAGGAGTAAAAAATGAAAAAGAAAGATCAAACTTCAATATTAATTATTGCTAGTGCGGTTATAATTTGGGTTTTTGTTAGTGTAATTATTATTAATTTATTACCTAATAATAACAGGAGTGATTTATATTATACTAAAATAGATGAAAATTTAAATGCCAAGATTTAAACATTGGAAATAATAAATAATAAAGTTGAATTAGTTACTTCAGGAGATATTGATTCTTATTGCATCAAAACTACAAAGACAAATCCTAATTTGAATTCTATTTGTTGGACAAAAGTAAAATCGGAAAAAACTGTAGTCTCACTCTTAGCACTTAAAAAACATTATATATGGATTAAAGATACTTCAGGAAATATTAGTAGTCCAAGAGTTATTGAAAGATAATTACCATTTGCTAGCTTATCATGGACAATAAGCTTCTCTTAAGTTATAATAAAATTTAGCAATAATTGGAGGTAAGAGATATGATTGATGATAAAAGTCTTGAATATGAAAAAAAGAAACATAAATATATCACTAAAATTCTAAAAGAAGTGCTTTCTGATTTGGGTCAGGGAATAATGAGAACTGAGCAAAAAATAATTGAGTTTAGAAGATTTGCTTGGGATCAAAAAGGCTCGATTGATGCATCAGAAATGCGTAAAATAATGACTGATGATGAAGTTGAAGCAATGATGTTAGTTAGGAGAAGCACTTATTTTCAAAAACTATTTAGAATTCAAAAAAACCCTTATTTTGCTTCAATTATCTTTGAAGATGAAAATAAAGAAGTTTTTGAAATATATATTTCAACTACTCATTTAAGAAAAGATAATAAAAATATTTTAAGCGATTGGCGAGCACCAATTTGTAGTTTATATTATGATTATGAACCAGGGATATGCTCTTATAATACACCTAGTGGTGTTATAAAAGGTAATTTAAAACAAAAAAGACAATATAAAATAAAAGATGGACAATTAATTAGAGTCTTAGATAGTGCGATAAATATAGATGATGATATTCTGCAAGAAGTATTAGCAAATAAAGCTAGTGAAAAAATGAAGAATATTGTTAATACTATTCAAATGGAGCAAAACAGCATTATTAGAAATTTAAAAGATCGAAATCTAATTGTTCAAGGAATAGCTGGCTCTGGTAAAACTAGTGTTGCTCTTCACCGAATCGCATTTTTATTATATAGAATCGAAAATTTAACCTCTAGCAATGTTTTAATTTTTTCGCCAAATAATGTTTTTACAGAATATATTTCTAATGTTTTACCAGAGCTAGGCGAAGAAAATACAATGCAAACTACTTTTCAAGATTATTTAAGTAAAATGATTAAAGAATATAGAAAAGTAGAATCTTTTATTGACTTTTTAGCGCGCTATTATTCAGGAAATAAAATAAATGATGAGTTAATAAAATATAAACAAAGCGATGCTATTATTAAAGATGTGGAAAATTATATAAAAAGCTTTGAAGAAAAAGCATCATTTACAGATGGCATCACCGAAAGTGATATTTATAATTATTCTGCTGATGAATTAAATGAAATGTTAAAAGATAGGTATAATTCATTTCCTATATTTCAAAGAATCAAAGCTATAGGAACTAAACTAAGTGAAAATAATTATAATGGTTCAAAAAAGAAAGCTCCTACTTATCAGAGATTATTAAAAGAAGTAGCTAACTTTAAAAAAGATTATAAAAAAATATATCGTGGTTTTTATCAAAGTGATTTTTGTAAAATTAAGTTAACTGAAGCAGAAATAAATAAATTTATTAATAAAAAGATTATTAATTATGAAGATGCACTTTTACTAGTTTATATAAAAAGTTTATTAGAAGGCTTTAAATATGAGTCATTTATTAAACAAGTGGTGATAGATGAGGCCCAAGATTATAATAAGTTACAATATTTAATAATAAATAAAATATTTAAAAAAAGTTCATTTACAATCTTAGGGGATGTTAACCAAACAATTAATCCCTATTATAAATATCAATCTTTATCAGAATTAGAAGAAATATTTCAGGGAAAATATATTGAACTTAACAAAAGCTATCGATCAAGTGAAAATATTGTTGAATATACAAATAAAATACTTAATCTTAATAATGTCAGTGCGATAAGAAAAGATAGTGAAGAAAAAATTAAGTTTGAAAAATACAATAAAGATATTAAAATTAATTTATTAAAAACAATAACAAGGTTAAAATCTAAATATGAATCAATTGCTGTTATTTGTAAAAATGATTATGAAGCTAAAGAGATATTTGATTTACTAGGAGAAGATGAACTATCTTTAATTACTCATGAAAGCGAGGAGTTTACTAAAGGAATAATAGTAATTCCAGCATATATGGCAAAGGGACTAGAGTTTGACGGTGTCATAATCTTAAATGAAAAAAGCTTTAATATAAAAGAAAAAAGTTTACTTTATGTTGCCTGCACGAGAGCTCAACATGAATTAATTATTTTTAAATAAGAGGAAGTGGATAATGGAAAGATGGATGTTTGGTGAGAAATCAGATGAATTATTAAATAAGGTTATTAATAAAAGTAAAACAGCAACTTCATCTTTATATAATAATGAAAAGTCTAAAGTAGGTGAAAAAAGTATCATAATGAATTCTTTAAAGCAAGATAAATGTCTGATTGAGATCGTTGATTATAAAATTTTAAGTTTCAAAGATATGACCGAAGATTTGGTAGTTTTAGAAGGTGAAGGAAACTTGGAAACATGGCAAAGTATTCATAAAAGATTTTTTTCTAATCGGTTAGGTATTACAGAAGATTGTTTTAATGAAAAGACAAAAATACTTTTTGAAATATTTAAAGTTATAAAAGTATTTAATAATAATTTTATGACAAAAAATATTCCTAAAAAATTAGTAAATGAGGTTACCAGAAAATGAGAGGTAAGAAGTTTGAATTTACAGATGAACAAATACAATATATTTTAGATAATTGGGGAAAAGAATCGGCTCATAGTATGAAGAAAAAATTTGGGTGTACTTGGGATGCAGTTGTTGGCATAGCAAAAGCTAATGGGTTAGAATTACCTACTTCAAATGATTGGACACAAGAAGAAATTGATACATTAAAAGTATTAGCTGAAAAATATCATTATAAAGATATTGCTAAGAATATGGGAAAAACTGAAAATGCTATTTATTTGAAAGCTAGAAGATTAGGAATTACTTTAATTCAAGATAGAAGAAAATGGTCACAAGATGAAGAACAAGAGTTTAAAGATTTATGGGGTTATGAACCACTTGAATTAATAGCAAAGAAAATGCAAAGAAGTGTGTTTTCTTTAAAAGTTAAGGCTGTTAGAATGGGATTAGGTTCAATGATTTCTAATAATTATGAGAAAATAACTATTTCTGATATTAGTGAATTATTAGATATAACACGAGATAGAATTACAGGAACTTGGGTTGATTTAGGATTAAATATTACACTAACAAAATTAACAAATGAAAAAAGCTATATGACTGTTACTTGGGACGATCTTATGAAGTTTTTAGAGAATAATCAAAGTGAATGGGACAGCCGAAAAGTAGAAAGAAATATGCTAGGTTTAGAGCCTGAATGGTTAGTAGAAAAAAGAGCTAGAGATTTAAAAGAAAATCCATTATGGTATAGAAGATGGACTGAAGAAGAAATTGTAAAAGCTGAAAATCTGTTTAATAGTGGAAAAGATTATCAAACTATTGCATTAGAAATAGATAGAAGCGAATGGGCAGTAACTAATCTATTACGAAATATTGGTTATGCTTATAGACTTCCACAATTTTGGAAAGGTAATGAAATAAAGTATTTAAGAAAAAACTATCAAAATATGACTTATGCAGAAATTGCGGAAACTCTTGGTAGAACTACTAAAGCAATTGGTGCAAAAGCTAAAGAACTTGGATTTCAAAAGAAACTTGATAGAAGAAGGAAATAATTAAGGTTAAGGAGGATGCAAAATGGCAAAAAAGAGATTAACACTTGAAGAAACTTCAAGAATACTTAATTTTTATCGAGAAACAGGCGATCAAGAAGCATTAGATTTATTAGTGGCATCTAACATGGGATTCGTTGGTTGTTTTGTTAAAAGACATCTAAATAGTGGAGTAGAATATGATGATTTAAAGTCAGCTGGTACTATTGGGTTGATTAATGCAATTAATAAGTTTAATGTTGAAAAACCTATTGAAGCTTTTAGTACATACATATCTATAGCAATTGATAATCAAATAAAAATGGAAATAAAAAAGAGTAATAAACATAGTGGTGTTATGAGTTTAGATGCACCTATTGGACATAACAAAGATGGCGATGAAATGACTATTGAAGATATTGTTGGAACAGATGAGGAACAATTATTCAATGATGTTATTTCTGGATTAAAAGTTGATATTGTTCGAGAAGCATTACAAAGCTTAACTTACCGTGAGCAACAAATAATTCTATTAAGATATGGTTTAGATGATGCACATAGAAAAACCTTAGAAGAAGTTGCTGAAATGTTTGGCTGTTCTAAAACTCCCATTTTAAAACAAGAACAAAAAGCATTAGTAAAAATGAGACACCCTAAAAATACTAGAAAACTTAAAGATTTTCTTGATGATTAAAAAAACTTGGTAGGTTTAATTTAAATAATTAAGGATAAAATATGCTTGATAGAATATTTGATTTAGTTAAAATAAATAATACAATAACTAATTTTAGCGAAGAAATGAAAAAAATATATATAAAATATTTATTAAATGAGTTTGGTGTCATTTTTGATATTACTAACGAAGATAAAGATATATTGAATACAATAAGAAGGCTCCATCAACTATAATTGGTAGTGGTGTTATAGATGGTGCTGGAAATTATAAAGAGTGTGAAAATCACATGATAATTTCCAGTGGTAAAGAAATAGATTTTATAAAACCTGATTTGGTTCCAATAAAAATGGCTGAACTTAAAGAAAATTATGAGAATAAGTGGCAGGAATTAACAGTATATGAAAGAGCTGCACATTTACATATGGAAATCATAACATAACTACCCACTATTAATATTAACGAAAGTCAAAAACTATCTTATTATTCAATAATTGAGGAAATAAATATTGATACTGATTATGAAAATAATCCTCTAGTATTTGGAGAAATAAAAATTTTTAATGAAACTATCCAACAGTTATCTATTGTAACTTATAAAAATCTGAATATGTTGTTCTTTTAAAAAACGTATTTACTCAATAAATAAATCTTTAATATCTATTTGAAGAGCATTTGCTATTAAACCAATCGTTTCAAGAGATGGGGTTTTATTTAATTTAAAACATTCTAAATCCCTCATATAACCATGCGACATATTTACTTTATCTGCTAACTCTTGAAGAGTTAGCTTTTTTTCTTTGCGATATTTCCTAATATTTTTTCGAACTAAATTAGATAAATATTCTTTTGTATATCTTATCATATCTATTACCAACCTTTAAACTAATTATTTCAAATATAAGTTTAAAAGTATGTCTTCCCAAAGACGACAAAATATGCTATAGTAAATTAAAGGATTGATAAAATGATTAAGAAATATAACTTTTGTTATAAAAATTTATAATACTTGCTACTTGTATTTGCATAGTATTATTAAGTATTGTATCAACTTTAAAAGATGCAGATATGAATTATAACTTAGTAATAAATGGAACTAAAACAACAACTATTTATGTTCCAGCAAATGAAGAAACAATAGCAAATATTATAATAGACTCACTTAATACAGTAGATTCAAAATATGAACTAATCTATAAAGTATGCACTAATGAAGATTGTGATTCTCTAATAGATACACCAGAAAACTTATTAGTTGAATATTCATCAAGAACAACTGATGCAGTAACAGGTGAAATTCCAGCAAGTGAATCTAAAATAGTAAGATTAGGTATTACCAATAATACTGATAACGGATATTATTTATTATTTGATATAAATGCTGGATATATCCATAGCACCCTAGCACTCCAAAATCAAATAATAAATGAATATAACGAAGATGTAACGATTGCAGCGATTATCGATGGAGATATATCAACTACTTTTCCAACAACCAGTGATTTCATTGCAACAGTAGAATGTAAAACAAACAAGGAAGAATCAAACGCAGAGGGAACAGCAACTTGGAATGGAACCAAATGGACATTAGATATAACTGGCGCAGACTCAGGAAAAACAGTATGTAATGTTTATTTTAAAGGTCCTTATAATGAAAAAAAAGGAGTAAATCGACCTGTCTTATTTACGGGAATGACTCCAGTAAAATGGGTTTGGGATGATGAGAAAGAGATATATGAAGAAGCATCTCCAGTTAATTATGATGAAGATTGGTATGATTATAATGCTAAAAAGTGGGCTAATGCAAAAACAGCTGATGGCTCATACTGGGTATGGATTCCAAGATATGCATATAAAATAACTGATGGTTACTACTCAAGTACAACCGGGACAATCGATATCGAATTTTTACGAGGTACAACAAATGATAATGACAGTAGCACAAATATAAAACCAACAGAAGAATATAATGCTGATACCAAAAATACATCAGATAATCACTTTCTTCATCCAGCTTTTGATGTAGAAGGCTCAAAACTTGGCTTTTGGATAGCGAAATATGAACCAACTTACGTTGGAGTAGCAACAATAACAGGTACTTGTGATTCAGAGGATAATATCATTACAAATAAAACAGTGCAAATTTTACCAG
>JAQVNR010000048.1:0-9494 GCA_028703035.1 Bacilli bacterium
AATATATTTTAGCATAAAAATATATTAATTAAATAGATTCAATAAAAAATAAGCTTAGTTTTGGCTAATAAAACTAGAAATTTAAATTTATTTTAACTATTTTCCCCTAAAACTCTTTACACTAACAGAGCATATTGTATCTTTTTAGGAAGTTTTGTCAAAAAAAATAGGTTTCCCTATTTTCCACTCAATTCTGGTTTACCATATTTGATTTCTACAATTATTGCATATAATTCATAAATAAAAATTAAGAAACTTGGAACTAATATTATAAATAAGAATCCCCATTGTGATTGGACTACTCCAAAATACGTTCCAATCTCTGGCAATACTTTGGCTTCTTTACCAATTATATAATCCATATCATACCCAGCACCATTAGCAAATGATACTGCTTGATTTCTTTCATGTAAATCTCCAACTACTCCGATATCAATTATCGGTGAGCCATCTTTTTTAATCTTATAAACGAAAAGTTCATCCTCAATCTCAATTTGATCGAATCTTGGTTTTTCAACGATTACTAAATCTCCTTTTTTATATTTATCTGAAGAGATATTGCTTTTGATAACTACAAGTGTTTTTTCATCAAATTGAGTTACACCAAAATCATTAATATTTAACATAAATATAGTATTAATAATTACAAAAACAAAATATACAATTGCGATAAATCCAACGATTATATTTCTTACTACTTTCATATTCTCACCTATTTTAATAATATCATACTAAATATCAGATATCAATTAATTTTACAACATTTTGTCGTAAACTTACTCACATTTTTCAATTAATATGTCATTTTTTATTAATTCTTCGGATGTTTTTTTGATAAATTTTATTTCAAGTGATGAATATGGCATAATATTCAAATTAATACTCTTTAAATAGCCTTCTTCGTCTACTTCATATGTATTATATAAGTCAATTTTTTCATCTAATAAATATTTTTCTAAATCCCAGCTTATATTTAGACAAACTTCTTCACTTTCAATATTTGATAAAATAAGAGCGCCTTCATAATCATAATTTTCATAATCTATTATAAGATTGTCTTCTATTTTTTGAGGATATAAAGTAAAAATTCCTTTTAAAGTTTTAGTATAGGGAAAAGTACTTTTTACTTCTATATCAACTGTTATAGTACCTAGCTCATATTCAGGGTCATTTTTTATTATTTCAAAATATAATTCTTTAGTAGATTTTTGATATGCCCAATTATAGCCTCCAAGCTCGCACTCACTTTTAGTAAAATCAGATACATCTGTACCATCTTCTAGGTTATTAACGCAACTTTGATAGCTGGATAAACTTCCGCTAGAATCACTTATTTGGCACTCAGCATAATCTTTTAAATCTCCTACTACTTCGCAACTTGCCTCATAATCAATATCATAAGTAGTGATTAATTCATCATTTAAACTATTAGTTATTGTAAAGTAAACTAAATCTTCATCCCAAGAATTATTAACATTATCTTTGCTTTTTATATCAAGCTCTGGACTTGAAAAATAAAACTCTTTAGTTTTTAAATTATATTCCCAAAAAATATTTTTAACATATTTTGCAAAAGTAACAGTCAAACTAAAAGCAATCCCTATTCCCGTAATAATTAAAATTAAAATAATATATTTCTTAATATTTTTCATCTAAACACCTATATTTCCTGCCATGATTTGATTTCCAAACTAATATAATCTACTAGTCCTGTATATATTTCATCATTATATTCGGTTGGAAACAAAATTTCTAAGCTATATTCATGTAAGTTGCTCTCTGCACGTAATAATCTATTTATTGGAGCATTACATACTAATTCATTTGCATCATTTCGAGAATATGTCTCATCACAAGTAAGAACTAATATTTTATCTTCATCTATTTCTTGATATAAATTAATTTCTAGGGGAATAAAATGATATGTTTTAATTATAATTTGGTAGCTTATATCAACCTCACTACTAGTGTTTTCTTCTATGCTACTTACTTGAAATAAATGTCTATTACTTTCTCCTGGTAGCAAATTTTGGAGTGGCAAATTTATATTACTGACTTCCTTTGCATCAAAAATAAACTTAGCAATATTTTGATCGGTTGTTGTAAGAGAAGCATTAGAATTAAATATTGAATAAGTAATGCCTGATGCAAATATTATTATTGAAATAATACCTAAAGTTAAAACTATTTTCTTTTTCACCTTTTTACAACACCTTTCTTATTTCACAATAAAATATTTCTTTATTGTATCCATTTTTAAATCACCATCATATAGCTGGAATATTAATTGATATCCTGTATTATTAAACTCTTGAGGAATAAACTTTAGATTAAAATCATCACCTGATGATACTAGATAACTTTTTTCTTCTATAGCACTAAGGTCCCCTATTACATAATCTTGTAAATCAACAAGATTATAAGTTTGATCATAGGCACTTAAAACTTCTTTTTCATATAGGGAGACTCTTATTTGTGGCAACACTTGCTCATCCGATTTATTTAACCCAAATGAGACTACAGCTTCTTCATTAATCTTATTTATGACATTTGAATCCATATTAAGGGTATAAAATTTATTATAATTAGCTTTAGAAACCCTAACTGGGATACTTATATCTGATATATCGCTTGTTCCAGCAATATATCTTCCTAACGATTTAAAACTAGATACTTTAAAATAGTAAATGCCCTCTTCTAATCCAGAATCTCCTTCATAAGTAATTATTTCCAGTGATTTAGTAGTTGAATCTGGGAAATAATTACCAGTAATAGTCAGCACATTGTCTTTCCCAATATAATAATTTTCACCATCAACAACAAATGCGACGTTTTTTAAATATTCTTTAGCTATTATATTATTATTAATATCTACAAGCTTTAACTTAATACCGGCTTTAGAATACTCATAAGTTGTATCAATTATTTTAAATTCATTATATCTTTGATAATTCAAACTGCTAGTTAAATCTATTTTTGTTATAGAATTAGTGTTTAAATTTATTTCATTTTCATCAAAATCACTCATTAAACTAATTTTTGCTTTAGCAGACTCTTCATTTAAAGTATGATGAATATTGATACTAGAAAGTGTATTTTTAATAGTAGATCTAATAAGCGAGTCATCTTCATACATTTCTAAATATATTTTTGTGCCTAAATAATTTTCCGCCAAAAGAACATCACTAAAGTCAACTATTATTATAAAGTCTTCTTTTTGAATTCCATCATTATAATAATTATTCTCTGAATATAAAGTATTTTCTTCGTGGCCGATTTCATTAAATAATCCCAATGGATAAGATGCCTTTTTTTCACAATTTAAATCTTCTTCATGGCAACTATTAGAGTAATTATAATCATTATCACTAGTTAAGATTTTATAACGATATGCCTTATTTGTAATATTATCAAGAAGTTTTATTTCTGTTCCAACTGGTAATAAAAAACTACTAGCTAATGTATGTGATATATTTTCTCTTAAATCTGTCTCTTCTTCAAATGAAGCTTTAAAAGTAAATGCCGAATCATTAGTTATATGAATTGGTAAATTATCATATGAGGCATTTTCTTTTATACCAATAAATGTTTTTTCAACATTATAACCTTGATAATCCAAATATGATGTATTTAAATAACTTACATTTTCCGCATTATCTATTACTTTAGCATAAACAATTTGTTTACCTAATTCACTAACTAAAATTTTATCTTGATAATCTAACCAAGCATCATCTTCTAAAAGTGATAAATCTTCTAGTGTATATGTATCAAAACTTACTAAATATTTTATATAAGCAATACCTGATAAATTATCTGAAGTTGTAATTTTAATTTCTAAATTATCATCTATATAAACACTAGCAGGCTCTTCAGAAAAAGTTTCCCAAGTATTAATTCTACTAGTTAATGTAAGAAGTGGTGGAGTTAAATCAAGGATTAAAATATCTGAATTTAAATAACTTACTTCGTTTTTATAATTAGTTATTTTAACATAGATAATATAATTTCCTTCTTCATTAATTTGATTAATATCATCATAAACTTCCCATTCTTCTAATTCATTTAACTGCTGTTTTGTTAAAACAGTTTTTTCATTACTTATATATATTTCTTTATTAATAATTGAATCATAAACACCTATTTCTTCTAAACTAAAAGTTATATTTTCTTTAATTATTTTATTAGTTACATTAGATGAATAATCTTTAAAACCTAGATTACCGACTTGCAATCTAATAACTTTACTAAGAATTTTATCATAGTTATTAACTGGAAATTCATCTTCTTGATAACTCCAAATAAGTAAATCATTAAGTTCTAACTCCTCATCACTTATATATTCTTGATAATTTAAGTTATTAATTAAATGATCTGGATTTTTAAGTTCAGATTCACTTAAGTAAATAAACCTACTATCAGCATTTTCTATATTAGTTGTATAACTATTAGCAACAATAATAGTTTCATCGACAATATTAGGTATTAAATCAATGCCAGTTCCATCAAATGAATTAGCAATATTTACTAGATTGCTTCCAAGTTCCCCAATTAAACTGAATTTTGTAGGAGCACTGATAAACCCTATATTAAAGACATTTTCCAAAGTTATATTTGCATCATCAAGTTTACCAATTAAACCTGAAGAAAGAAAATCACTTTGAATATTTCCCCGGTTATAAGACTGGCTTATTTCTAAACTTTCACTTGCTTCTCCAACTAAAGCACTACTTATATGGCTTCCATAAACACTAGCAAGATTTACAGTACTTTTAATTACCGTATTTTTACTACAACCAATAATTCCACTTACTAAACTATTATTAAAAGTTATCTCATATTTTAAATTACTAAAAGATATTTGAACAGGAAGAATTGATGATGTATATGTTTTAATTTGAATATTAGTTAAATCTTCTAATGATATATCAAAGCTATTATTTGTAAGTAATGTATCATTTATATAAATAGTTGCTTCTTCTCCTATAACTTCATAATTACCACTTATTTTAGCAGTAATAAAATTTTCACTATAATTAGAAAGTTCAGGGATAATTAAATTGTTGACAACTTCATAGTTCTGCACATTAATATCATCAATTGTAAAATCACCAGAAATATCCTCTGGATTAGGTTCTTGTTTACTTGCTACATAACCATCAAAAATAACATTAGTAAAAGTTGCATCAGATGCAAAACTTGTTAAACCTGAAGTAGTAGTACCACCATAAACTAAAGTGTTTTTAAAAAATAAATTAGAAATATTTCCTTCGACTTTTTCAAATGTAGAAAGATTTGTTTTGCTAGAATCAGTTATATACAAACCATAAATTGTATGAGTTTCTCCAGCTAGTAATCCAGCAAAATTTTTAAACCCAGGAAAAATATTTATTGTTCCTACTTCAGTACCGGTCTTCTCCGGAGTCTCATAATATTTGTTTGTATAATATTCCACGTAATAAATATTACCATCTAAAATATATTCAATCCCAATATCAGGATTATATCTTAAACTACCTTCATTTAAAATAATATTATTACTAATTTTAAAGTATGTATCTTGGTAGTCTGTCTCTTCTAATTTATAACTAAAATATGCTAGTTCTGCTCCAGTTGATATAAGGTAGGGATCATTATAAGTTCCACTTCCTGATTTATAACTACTAGCAATTCCTCCATCCCAAATAGATGTTTCTGGATAAACATCTTCTTTAACAAAATTAGCAAGTGAGGGAATTAAAATAGAAAGCATTAAAACTAAAGCAAGACTAATTAACCCTAAAGAGATTTTACGGTTTTGAAAAAGTTTATTAATTAGATCTTTTAAATTTTTCATAATAATCATGCTTCCCTTTGGGCTTAAAGTATTCCCATATTATATTCAATTATAACATAATTCGCCAAATAGTGCGAAAAAAAATAACCGTTTTGGTTATTTATTATTCTGCTGAATTAGCAATATCAATTTTATTGACTTCTCTAATAAACCAGATTTTTTCAACTGATATCGAACTATTTTCAATTTCTCTAACTCTTATTATTAACTTTAATTTTTCTAAAAATGTATTAAGATCTTCAGGATTTAAATCTTCTTCAGTAATATTAATATTAAGAAGACGATATTTATTTATAATAACTCTAGCTATATTTTCTTCATTATATAAAGCAGCAGCACAGACAATTACATTAGTTGGATTCAACGCAAACAAATCAAAGCTATCACTATATTTAACTATTTCATCATAATTATTAACTTCATAAACTCTTTTAATAGCAGTTTTCTTATAAAAGTCAAAACTATAATATAAATAAAGTAAATCAGTAACAGTAAATGTTTCACTTACCTTTGATAATACAACTTCTTTAAAATATTCTTCATTATAAGTATCATATAGAACACTAAGTTCATTTGCTAATTTTATAGATTCAAATTTAGTATCTTTTTGATTATTATCTTTTTTATTAAAATTTAAAAACTTATAATTAATTACTTTTTTATTTAACTTAGATAATTTCTTTTCTGCTTTAGATATCTTGGATTCAATTTCTTTTAAGGCAGAATTATTTTTACTTCTTCCTTTAGATTGAACACTATCTTGAGTTCCTTGCTTTAAATATCTATTTTTAAAATCAATTATTAGTGGAGAAAATTTAACATAATTAGCAAATTCTTCGACATTTGATGTTAGCTTTTCAATATTATCATAAAACTTGTTTAAAGTTATTTCATCGCTCATATTTAAAGGATCAATCAGTAAATCACTAAAAGTAGTTGATCTAATCTTAGAATCTTCAAAATAATTATTTATATCAATTGTTCCATCTTTGGCAAGACAAATTACATCAGATATATTTTCTTTGCATAAACTATTCAGTTCACGATACGTGACTAATAATTTTTCTAAACAGCTTTCATAACTTAGACCGCTACGAACTTTAATATCACTTTGTAATTTTGATATATAATCAATAAACTTCTTTTCATTCTTTTTAATTAGTTTACGAAAATTAAGTTCTAAATGTTTGATTAATTCAGGACTTTCCCAATATATTTTTTCGAATATTTCAGTTAACTGGTCATAGTTATTACTTCCTGAATGCCTAATATCTAAAAAAGATGACATAAATTCATTTATATAATATGTATAATCAAAATTTTCTTTTTTAGGTCTTGCTGCAGCCATATCAAATTTATCTAGTAGGGCATTAATAATATCTTTAAGACAACTAAATTTTAAATCTTGATAATTACTCATTTGATATAAAAGTGTATCAAATCCCATTTTTTCAAAATATCCATTAGTTGGATTTAAAATAAATTTTATATTTTCTAGACTTGCAACTTTCTCATTTATCTCATTAGGATTACGAGTATCGTTTATATGAAAAGATTTACTTTTTAAATCCAAATATTTTTTAATCGCTACCCGGTATTCTTCATATTTTTCTTGAAAACTTGCTATTTTTTCATTATATTTTCTTTTATTAGTTTTTGTAGAAGTTGGCATTGCCGAGAGTAGTGTTTTTTTAGACTGCACATCTTCTTCAATAAATTGTAAAAAATTAGGCATTATACATCTTCCCCTTTATTTTCAGTTTCAAGTTTATTTTCTTCTAAATATTGCTGAAAACCGACTACTTTTTCATTAAGACTAATTAATTCACTTAGTTTTAAAATTGATAAATCAAAGTCTGCTTTTTTTGTTTTGTTTTTCATAACTTCACCCTTCTTACTCATACCCCGCCATATCTTTCTCAAAATCAATTGATACTATTAAGTCAGTACCTTTAGAATTAGTTTCTAAACTATCAATATCTTGGCCTTCAATCCAAATGTATACTCTTGCTTTTGTTATTGCATTAGGCACCTTGAAAACTGGCTTTGTAAAGTCTTTGACGGTCTCTTGCAACTTAAAATAAGTTGTATTAAGTGGGAGTCCTGTCCCAAAATGACCATTAGTATGCTCTAGCCTCGTACCTTCTGCAATTATACCATATGTAGGTGTCTCAATACCATCTAGCATTTGAACTCCATAATTAAGGGCGGTTTCAATAGAAGCTTCCGAATGTGACTTACTATATGGTTCGTATATCAGCATTTCACAAGCACTATTACATTTAACATTTTGAATATCACTTATATCACTTAACAAAGGCACACTACCAATTTTTACTAGTCCAATTCTGATTGAATTCAAAATACCATCCATCTCTAATTTTAATTCTTCGTCTGTGTCCTCATCGTAATCTATTTGAGTAGTCTTAGAGAAATATAAATTATCAGCATTTGGCGAGCCAGTTGCATTTTTTAAAAATATATCAAAAGCAACATATAAATTCCCAGGATGATAACTGTCTTCTGTTCTTAAAAATGTATTTAATAATCTCTTGACAGAACCGTTAGGATTCCTCTCTTTAGTATGAACTAAATCGCCTGTATAAAATGAGAATTTATCTTGATTAGTATTTTTTATTCCATTACTTGAAACGGGCCATAATGCATACGACCACTGATTAGTATGATTAGGATAATTTTCTTTAATATCCATAATTATACTATCCATTGAAATCGTAACTGATTCACTAAAATCTACACCATCAAGAGAAATATATAATCCACTATTACTAGCAACACCTAGTTTTAAAAACTGAATTTTAACATTTAAAGATGATGAAAGCCAGGCATAAGTTGATGCCATTAATAATATAGCAGTTAAAAATATAAGAAAAAACATTTTATTTCTTTTATTACGTTTACTTTGAATATCTTTAGTTAAAAATAAATTTTCTTTTTTTCTATTTTTCAAAAATGTACCTCTATTCATCAATTATATAAATAAAGAGTAACCAACTTGATTACTCTTTACTATTTTAAACATTAAATAATCATAATCATTTAGTTTATTTAATATTAAATTAAATTCCTCATTACCCTCCTGTTTGTGATGTTTGGGTAGGTGATGTTGGTGAGGTTGCAACTGGCATAGTAGGTCCTGAATAATTAAAATCTTCTTCAGTAAATCTTTGTTTTGTAAATCCGAATTTAACTGATATCGCTTTACCAATTGAGGCAAAGTCATAGTTATCAATATCTTGACCTTCAATCCAAATATAAATTCTTAGTTTTGTAACACTGTTAGCTGCTAAAGTAAAGAATTCTGGACGCAACATACCCTCTAAAATTTTGGCAGAATCTGTAAATGTTGGATATTTATATAAGTACTTAGCTGTTGGCCAAGTTTCCTTATCATCCTCGCCTACAGTATATTCACCTATACTCTTTACATATCCGTTATATTCTAAACCATCGTAGACATCTACTGCTGGATCAGCATCAATCTCTGAAGCAATAGCATAAGTTGGTAGATATTCATATTGATCTTTATCTTCATCATAATCCCATGTTTCACAAGCATCTGCAGTAAATGTTCCGGTTTCTCCTCTTGCGCGACATGATGTTTCATACCAAGATTTTGCTCCAGGTACATGATTTA
>JAQVNR010000048.1:9594-11166 GCA_028703035.1 Bacilli bacterium
AACACTATCACCCCAATTTGCTCCATCTAGTGACAACGAGAGTTCTTTAGTTGTGGCTATATCAACACTGAACTCTGACACAGTTACTGTTCTCATTCCAATAAACCATGCATAAGTTGAAACAGATAAAATTAGCGCTGTTAATACTAATGTAATAACTAGATTTCTTACACGTTTTGTGTGTCTTTTTTGGTTGTTTTTCATAATTACCTCTTTCCTATTTTATTTTATTATTTCTGATTTAAAGTCCATGTGAACTTTAAACTCGCCACCTAGAATGTTATCTGTGCATTCTGGGTCGCTTCCTTCTAGCCATAAGACTATTGTATACTTGTTGCGGTCTCCAGGACTAAAATTCTGGACATGATTTCTTGCAACAAGGGTATCAGATGTGAAAGCTATAGTTCCTGTTTCAGGACTTCCATTATATGCTATTTTAGCATATGTAGTGGATTCAGAATTTTTATAAACTCTAATTCTAATAGCTTCATCAACATTCATTATAACATCATCAATAACTATCTCGGACCAATAATCAGCGATTTCATCACCAAGGTTTTCAATATAAAAGGTATATGCTACATAATTCTCACCATTATGAGAACCATCACTACGAGTATCTAAGTTTTCTGGAAGCCATGTGTATTTTATATTATCTATAAATGGCATGGTTTCTGCTTGTAATTCTGATCTAAATACTTTATAGTCTGGATCATCGTAAATGATAATCCCATTTTTAATATACAAGTTGCGATCAAGAGTTACACTAAAACTACCATTGTTATATATTAGACTAAATACTATATATAATAGCAGTAGTAAGAGCAAGAGAATTAGAATTATTATTTTTAATAATCTAACTGCCTTTTTCTTCCGTTTAACTTTCTTTGCGCTATTTACAACTTCCTTTTTCATTTTTTACCTTTTTCTGATTAACATTATATATTTGCTACACCCTACCTTAAATATACATCTAAATCTTACCAACTTTTTATTGTAATTTTAATTTATTAATTTTAACCTTCTGGCGCAGATGTTGTCTCTTCTGGTTTTGCTCCAGTTTCATTAACAATAACTTTTAAAGTTTTGGTAGCAACATTCTTCGCTACATCTGTTGCACGATAGATTATTGTGTATGTACCGTCAACATCTATATTAACCTTATTTATTACTTCAATTTCTTCTGTATCAAAATCACCATCAACGTTGTCTACTGCTGACACATCTGGTGCTGTAAATTCTTTTCCATTTTCATGATACATGATTCTTTCTTTTCCGTCTTCAAATCCTTCTATAGTAATTACTGGCGGATTTTTATCATTACCATTTGGTCCTGATCCTTGGTTAGTCTCTGGTCCAGTATACTTAACATCATCTTCAGTAAATCTTTGTTTTGTAAATCCGAATTTTACTGATATAGCTTTACCAATTTGAGCAAAATCATAATTATCAATGTCTTGACCTTCTATCCAAACATAAACTCTTACCTTTGTAATACTGTTTGGTGCTAGGGTCATAAACACTGGTCTATCCATTCCCTCTTTTAATTTCATTGTATCAGTAAATGTTGAA
>JAQVNR010000100.1 GCA_028703035.1 Bacilli bacterium
ACCATCATAAAAAACATAATCCCCTTGAGGAGCTTCTTTTTCAACTGATTTATTGAAAATATTATTATGTTCCCAAAAATCAAAAACTTTTTTTTCAGTTAACATTATTTTATTTTCTTTATTATCATTATTATCCATATTTTTATTTATAAATTACTTAATTTTTTAAAATTTTTATTCCTTAATCCTTTTGGCAAATAGGTTTGACTACTATCATCAACTTCAGGACTATATTTATAATCTTTACCATAATCTAAATCTTTCATTAATTTAGTTGAAGCATTCCTTAAGTGTAAAGGAACTGGCAAAGAACCACTTTCATTTATTTCCTCTATGGTATAATTATATGCTTTATATACTGCAATACTTTTTTTAGACTTAGATAAATAAACAACACCATGAGCTAAAACTACATTACACTCCGGTAAACCAATTTTAGCACAAGCATCATAGACCGCTGTCATTAACATTAAAGCACTATTATTGGCTAAACCAATATCTTCACTAGCAAAACGAATCATTCGACGAGCAATAAATAAAGGATCTTCACCTGATTCTATCATTCTAGCTAACCAATAAAGAGCAGCTTGAGCATTTCCACCTCGCATTGATTTATGTAGAGCTGAAATTAAATTATAATGTTCTTCGCCTTTTTTATCATAATTCAATTGAGGCTTATTGGCAATATTCTTTATTAAATCTATAGAAATTTCCTGATCAGAAGTATAAATATCTTCTAAAATATTTAAAGATCGACGAGCATCTCCACTACTAAGTTTAGTAATTAATTTAATATTTTTATTATCTATTTTTAATTTTAATTTTTTACTTCCTCTTTTTATTATACTATTTATAGCTTGATCATCTAAATTTTCTAAAACAACAACTTTTAAACGAGATAATAAAGCGGAGTTTATGGAAAAACTTGGATTTTCAGTAGTAGCTCCAATTAAAATTAATAAACCATTTTCTATATATGGTAATAGAGCATCTTGCTGAGCTTTGTTCCAACGATGAATTTCATCAATAAATAAAACAGTTCGATGACCTAAACGTTTATCAATTTCAGCTTGTTTTATTATTTCTCGCAAATCTTTTAAACCACTATCAACTGCTGATAAAGATTTAAATTCAGCTTTTGTTTCCTTAGCAATAATAAAAGCTAGAGTAGTCTTTCCTACCCCTGGAGGTCCCCAAAAAATTAAAGAAGTAACTTGATCTTTTTCAATAGTTGTTCTAAGCCAAGTTCCTTTACCAATTACTTTTTCTTGACCAAAAAAATCTTTTAAATTGTCTGGCCGTAAAACAGTAGCCAAAGGAGTTTTCATTATCTTAATATTACGAAATAATAATAGAATTATATATAAAAAACAGGGTTTTGTCTATGTTCCTTGATTTAATAAACTAATATAAAAAATAGTTCCTTGATTTAATTTACTATTAATTAAAACTTTACCTGAAAAATCTTTTTCAATTATTCTTTTTACTATAGTTAAACCAATTCCGCAATGTTTATCATTATTATCTGATAAAGAAAAGAATGGTTTGAATACTTTATCTAAAATTTTAGAATCAATACCGTCGCCAGAATCAGAAAAAACTATTTTTATTTCTTTGTTATTTTTAAAAACTTTAATATCAATCTTCTTTTCCCTTTTAATTTGGCATAAAGAGTCTATAGAATTCGATACAAGATTGGATAACATTTGACCGAATTTAATAGAATCACCAAAAAACTTAAGACCATTATCACATTTAATATTAACTTTAATATTGTGTTTTATAAAATAAAAATTAAATACTGATAAAACTCTTTCTATTTCCTGTTGAAAACAAAATTTTGTTTTAAATTCTTCATGGCTACATTGTTTTTTAAAAGATTTTATTAAATCATTAGCTTGTTTATTTATATTAAAAATTTTTTTAACTAATTCATTAATATCTAAAAACTTTTTTGATTTAACAAATATTTCATGTAAAGCTAAATTAGAAGCTGTTAAAATATTAGCTAAATCATGATAAACTCCTAAAGATATATTTCCAGTTTCAACCATTTTATTTAAATCAGAAATTTTTTCAAAATACTTTTCTATTTCTTGATCATATTTACTCTTTATATCTCTAATCTTTCTTTGATAATCAATAATATCCCTTGCTAATCTACATAATAAAAAATTAATTAAAAAAATATTTATCAAAACTATTAAAAAAATAACTCTATTATTGTACCAATCCCAGTTTAGAGAAAAATAAGAAAAATAAAAATTTATAAACAAAAAAATATCAACCATTAATAAAATTAAAAAAGATAAAAAATGTTTACAAATAAGCATATGTCAATTTATAATATTCAATTAAGTACTTATTTAATTTTAAAATTAAATCAATAAACAAAGAATGAATAAATTATAAAGATAAAATAAACTATTTTTGAAAACTATAATCAATTAAGCTACCAATAAGTTTAGGATTATCAGATAAAGATAAATTTGGATAATGCTTTAAAAAATCTGATAAAATAATATTAAAATCAAAATAAAATTCGCTTTTAGCTCTAATTTTTCCTTTAACAATATTTTCAATTAGAAGTTGGAATGATTTATGATTTTTTAATATTTTTTTTCGATAATCATTTTCCATCTTTTTAGAAAGCCTCCTTAAACCCAAAGATCTTTTTTTGATGTCTACTAAATCAACTTTATTAGGAAAATTAAAAGCTGGAGTTTTTTCATGGGCT
>JAQVNR010000101.1 GCA_028703035.1 Bacilli bacterium
ATATATTTTAGCATAAAAATATATTAATTAAATAGATTCAATAAAAAATAAGCTTAGTTTTGGCTAATAAAACTAGAAATTTAAATTTATTTTAACTATTTTCCCCTAAAACTCTTTACACTAACAAAGATTTAATTATGTTTCACTAATATATCTAACAATATTTGCCAATACTAATATTATGAATGAAAAAGTAAAGTTTAAATTTTTAATATCATTTCTTGATAGTTTTAGATTTGGCGCTGTAGATGAGGAATTTGTTTATTTTTATCTGGATAATCTCCTAGCATTTGCTGAAGATACACTTTTAGAGTGTATCTTAGTTCTAAAGTTTAAAGGTTTTAAAAATAATGCTGATGATTTAGAAAAAAATGTTTTAATCGCTAAAGAATATTATCAAAAAATTTTAATGAAAGAGAGGCTTAAAAATGGCTAAAAAAGCAATTAGTTTTGGGCTTGTTCATATTCCGATTGAAATAAACCCAATTATTTATAATAATGATAAAGCTTTTAATCAGCTTCATAAGAAATGTGGAGAGAGAATTAAGTATCAAAAGATATGTCCCCACTGTAATGAACAAGTTGAAAACAAAGATATTATTAAAGGTTATGAATATAATCCAGATAAATATGTTACATTTACTGATAAAGATTTTGATAAATTAAAACTCTCAAGTAATACTCCAATTGAAATAATATCTTTTGTTAATTTAAAAGAAATAGATCCTGTTTATTTTGAAAAAAGTTATCAAATTAGTACGAAAAATTCTAGTAAGGCTTTTTCTTTATTTAAAGAAGCTTTAAATAAAGAAAAAAAGGTAGCTCTAGCAACTACAGTAATTGGAACGAAGTTTTATTATTGTATAATTAGATTTGAAAAGAATAACCTTATTTTAAATACATTATATTTTGATGAAGAAATTAATCTTGTTAATAATACAGCAGATGAAAAAATAACAAATAAAGAACTTGACTTAGCAATTCAATTAATTAAAGCAATGACTGGTAAGTTTGAACCTAAGAAATATAAAGATCAGTATCAAGATAATATAGAAAAGGCCATAGAAGAAAAAGTTAGCGGTAAAGAGATAACTAAAGTAAAAGATAAAACTACTAAAAGTATTAAGGATTTAATGACTGCTCTTAAAAAAAGTATTAAGGAAACTAAAAAATGAGCCTTTTAAATAAAAATATCTCACCAATGCTATTAAGTGAGATAAAAAATCCATTTGATGATTCTAATTATTTATTTGAACTTAAAATAGATGGTGTAAGAGCACTTATTATTATCAATAATAATAAATTAATAATTAAAAATAAATTAGGTGTTGATATAACTTACCGCTATCCTGAGTTTCAAAAGCTAAAGTTTAATAAAAATATAATATTTGATGGTGAAATAGCATCACTTGTCGATGGAAAGCCTAGTTTTGAAAAATTAAAAAAAAGAATGACTTTAAAAAATGAATCAAAGATTAATAAAATTTTTAAAACTAATCCCACTGTTTTTTTAGTATTTGATATTATATATGAAAATAAAGATTTAACTACTCTACCTTTAATAGAAAGAAAAAATATTTTAAATAAATACTCAGATAATAATCTATTTATAAAATTAGAATATATTTTAGAAAAAGGTATCGATTTATTTAAACTTGCTGTTGATAATAATTTAGAAGGAATCGTAGCTAAAAAGAAAGATAGTTTTTATTATCCTAATAAAAGAGTTAAAGAATGGATTAAAATAAAAAACTGGCAAACTGATGAATTTATTATCTTCGGCTATAAAGAAGAAAAAGATAAACATGTAGCGACATTATTAATTGGAGAAAAAGTAAATAATAAATATCTACTTATTGGAACAATATCGATTGGTAAAAAAAATATTGATTATAAGACTATAAAAAATAATAAGATAGATAATAATTCTTCTATTAAAAAAGATGGATATATAAATATCTTACCTACTTTAAAATGTATAGTAGAATATATGGAAAGAACTAAGAGTGGAAAATTAAGACAACCTCATTTTAGAGGATTAAAAAATCGTTAAGCAATTTTAACGATTTTAATTTGATATGCACTAGTTGGTGATTCAACACTGATTGTATCGCCAACTTTTTTATTAAAAACAGCTTTACCAATTGGTGATTCATTTGATACTTTATTTTCAAATGGATCAGCTTCCATTGAACCGACAATCTGATATTCTTCGGTAGTATTATCATCCATATATTCAATAGTAACATGTGATCCCATATCTACTTTATCAGTTTTTTTCTTTTCAATTATTTTAGCATTTCCTAACATGTATTCTAATTCTGTAATTCTATTTTCTACTTCAGCTTGCTCAGTTCTAGCTGCATCATAATCAGCATTTTCTGATAAATCACCTTGAGCTCTAGCATCTTTAATTGCTTCAATTATTGATGGTCTTCTTTCGGTTTTAAGGTGATTTAATTCTGTTTCAAGTTCTAGAAATCCTTCTGTTGTTAAAAGAAATTCTTTTTTTGTCATAACTTCTCTTTCCCCTTCTTGTTTAATTTAAATCTAAATAAGGATACTACAAATAAACTTAAAAGTCAAATTTTTTGCATCGGAATTTTTTCGTTTGTCCCTTTTTTTAGCTTAAACATTTTTTTATTAACTCCTTTTTTTTACTATATTTTATATTATATAAAAAAAACTATTTCGTTTGGCTAGTTTATCTTTTTTTAACATCTT
>JAQVNR010000102.1 GCA_028703035.1 Bacilli bacterium
AATTTGATAGTTTTTAAAATTGGCTTGCAGGATATTCATCATGAATTTTATGCTGTTTATATCTATTTAAAAAATATTTGTTGTTCTTTGTCTGCAACATTTCCTTCAATTAATCCAGTACTGAATAAAGTTTTAATATAATCTAAATCATCATTGGTTTCGACTTTCATAAATATTGGATTAGTATTATGTTCTAAAAAAACTTCAACATTCTTTTTTAACAAAGATTGGTAAATGGAATTTTCTTGAGAAGTTTTCCATAACTCAGGGCTAACTTTAATATACTTGGCTTTAGTTTCTTTCCAAATATTTAATGTAGGATCATTTTCTTTTAAATTAAAGCTACTTAATGCAACATCAAATCCTAAACTGATTAAAAGTTTCAAGTTTTCGATTAATTCTTTTGAGCTTTCTTTAAAACTATTTAAATTTACGCATATAATATAATCGCTAGGATTTCCAGTCATAATATCCTGTAAAGCGCAAATAAATTTTTTAAAGGGAAGTTTTTGATTAAATAAAGAGTTGCTTTCAATATTTATCATAAGTTTGCTTCCTGAAATAATTGATGATGATAAAATTATTTTTCTTAAATTTAAATAATCCAAACTTTTTAAATTATTTGATTCTCTTAATAAATCAAATTTGTTTTCAGTAAAAATGTTATCGCCACTTGCGTCTCTAGTAAAAATGTCGCTAATGTTTTTGGGCTCTTTGTTTAAGTCGTATATTCCCCTTTGTGCATATGTTAGGTGTTCCTGTTCTATTGCTTCGGCTGTACTAGTGACAAAAGCTTTATTTTTTATAAAGTCATCATATAATTTCTGATTAAAACTTAGGCATGTAACTCCTCTCTTTTTAGCTTCATACATCATAATATCAGCTTTATTGATTGTTGGTTCAATACCATGTTCGGCAGGAACCACTCCAGCATTAAAATGATATACTAAAGGTATCATACCTAAATCAAAATAGTTTTGAATAGTCTCATTACATTTTTGAAAAAGGTTTTCTAATTCAGCATATGAATTATGACTCAAAATTAGAAATTCATCTCCATGTTTTCTGGCTAGTAAGCTAGTTGGAAAAACTGTTTTTAATATTTTTCCAAAAGAATTCAAACAAATATCGCCTGCTTTGTGCCCTAACTCATCATTAATTTTTTTTAATTTTGCAAAGTCGATAAAAATTAAATTAGAGCTAGGATACATATTTAAATAATTATTGTATTGTGAGACAAAAAAGGGCAATGTATTTAAATCAGTAACATTGTCTAGTTTATCTTCTAGGTCTTGTAATTGTAAATGATTCATAAAAAACACCAAAAACTTTCTTGCCTTTCTTGCAATGTATAATAACATTATTTCTTTATTTATTCTATAGTTATTATGCGCATTTTACTGTAAAGACAATCAAAAAAGAGCTGAAATGCTCTAAAAACTTATAAATTTTCTTTTATATCCATATATTTTTTAACAAACAATTTAATTACTTGTAAGTGTGATAGTTTTATCTTCATTAATAATATTTATTATTATTGCATTTTCATTCTTATCATAACTTGCTGTACCAATAATTATACTATTGTCAATGGGTATCAATTCTAAAACACCGTCTGTTGCTACATAGCTTCCAGTTACTTCAGTAATGTTACAATTATTGTTCTCTTCGTCAAAAGATAATTGATTATAAGTAAAGTTGTTATCTTGGTTTAATAATAGTTTTGCTGGGGCATCCGGACAAACTAGTGGAGGGGTTTGAGTATATTCTCCTACAACACTAATTAAAGATAAATCTTCTTCATTTATATTTTGATTTTCAGTAATACTTTCATTAGTTGTAGTAATTGCAGTAGTTGTAGTTGAGAAAAACGGGATTTTATTTTTAAGTTCATCAGGAACTATTATATATTCCATTTTAATAAAATAATAAAATGCTGCTAAAATAATTGCTAAAATCAGTAGTAATGCAAAAAAGCCAACAATAGGATTTCCTTTTGATTTTTCTTTTTTGATTGGATCAACTGAAACTATTTTTTTGTTTAATTGACTATTTTCTTCTTCAGAGCTAGGTTTTGCTTGCGTTTGTTCTATTGCTACAGCTTCATTATTAGTTGGTGATTCCTCTATTTGGTTAGTAGATATAGTTTCCATTTCTGGAGTTTCAGGTGTAGTTAAAATGTCTATTTGATCTACAGTTTGAGTTTGAGTTGGAACATCTAGACCTTTCTCTAAATTTTCAATTGGCGCAAATGATGATTCAGGTACATTATTTATGTCGTCTTTTATATTTTGATCAAATATATTATTATCAATAGGTGCATGTTGCATCTTTGCAACATTTTCACGATTAATTTCTTCTTCGGTTGGAAAAATAATATTTTGCTCTTGTAGATTTTGCCCAACATCTTCACTTTGTTTAACCATATTTTCATTTTGTCCGTTTCCGCTTTTTTCAATCGGATTAGGTTCTTCATCGACTCTTTTAGGAAGCTCGATGTTATTATCTTCATTCATAATTGAACACTCCTTTTATTCTAAAAAAATTATAGCACATTAAATAATTTTCTTCAATTTATTTTTGTTACAATTCACAGCCAAACTATATAAAAAGCATAAATAGTAAATTTAAAAACTTAAAATAATAAGAAAAAAAAGCTTACTTTACAGTAAAATTTAGCAAAAAAACCAAGCAGGTCAAAGACT
>JAQVNR010000103.1 GCA_028703035.1 Bacilli bacterium
CAATGTTTTTTATCTCAATATTGCTTTTTATGATTTTACTAAAAATATACGATAAGGTCTAATTTCTTAATCTCTAAATAATTACATCATTATTTAATGTCTCAAAAGACTAACACTTAATTATCTATAGCTAATCTGATGTTAATGTAGCTAAGAAAGCATTAAGCTTAGCTTCTTTATCTTGATTGTTGATATATTCAACAAGCTGTTTTTTAGAAGTATTTGATATTTTTGTTCTTGAAAAACTTGGCTTAATCCCGTAATTAGTTTCAAACTTTTTCTTAATTTTATTTTCTACTATCTAAAATTCTTCAGGACTGTTATTCACCGTATTAAAAATTACACCATCATGTAAACCGATGCCATTAACTTCTTGAATTATCGGTAACATTATTTCGGCTTCCAATTTCTGAAGCTATTTTGCTAAAGAGTCATACTTGCTTGAAATTTTTATCAAATTCTAAACAAATATAGGGAACTATTTTTTAATATTAGCAATCCGTGAATTAAGATTTATTGTTTTTTTAAAAAGAAGATATCTAAAAACTTTTTCTTTTACTTCTTTTCTGATTTTAGAATTACTTTCAACATCTGTTTTATTATATTGCCAACATTCTCCTATACACTAATAAAACTTGCCTGCTAAGATAGAGTTCTACATTTTTCCCTATATTATTAATCCTTCTTTTTTTATTAAACATAGCAAAATAAAAGGCTGACTATTTTTTATGTCTAAATAACTTAAACAAGGTTTTTCAGAGATGTTTGACTGTAAAGCAAATCGAAGAATGGAATTCATTTTTGTCAAAATTGAATAATGTCTTTGACTATTTTTGCCGACAGTAATCTTATTATAATCAAGATCTAAAAGATTTAAAATAGAATATCTTAAATTTTTACATTTTAAGTAGTTTGGATTGGATGTTTTAAACGTAATATTTAACAAATCTCTTTTTAATTCTTCTACTGATTTCGCCTTAATTTTTTTAGAAATTAATCTTTGAGTTATTAATAATAGGTTATCAAAATCAATTTTGAAGTTGTTTTTAATATTATCCTAATGCCATTTTGTTTCTGAGTTTGTTTTGGTATATCGATTAAGAAATTTTTCATGATACTTCCCTTTAACAAAATCTTCTGTATGAATACTAATCAACTTTCCAGAGAACTAATAGCGACAAACATATCTTTGAGCAAATTTATTAATCTGATAACTTATTTCTATTTGTCCACTATTATTTATGGGGTTAATGATTTCATTATCACAAAGAATTTCAACAATTCTTTTTGATGTTTTCTAATCTCCTGTAATTTTGTTGGTTATGTGCTTTTTTGACAACGAGACACCGTACTCATCATTACAAAATGCTGATAAACATATAATCCTGTGAGTAATTAAGATAGCATAAAGTTGCTATGTTTTAGAATTGAAAAATATTTTTTCTAAATCATTAAACATTTTTCTCTAAATGATTATAATCATTTTTTACCTCTTTTCTTTATTAATTTATATCTAAGTTACTATTTTTAAATGTATTATATTAAAATAACTTCACTATCATTATAGAAAGATATATAGTATAATAGCTAATTAAAATTAGTACTAATTTATTTTATTGATTTAACTAAGTTACTATTTTTAAATGTATTATATTAAAATAACTTCACTATCATTATAGAAAGATATATAGTATAATAGCTAATTAAAATTAGTACTAATTTATTTTATTGATTTAACTAAGTTACTATTTTTAAATGTATTATATTAAAATAACTTCACTATCATAATAGAAATATATATAGTATAATAACTGATCAGAATTAGTACTAATTTATTTTATTGAATTAACTAAGTTACTATTTTTAAATGTATTATATTAAAATAACTTCACTATCATAATAGAAATATATATAGTATAATAACTGATCAGAATTAGTACTAATTTAAATTTCTTAATTAACTAAGTTACTATTTTTAAATGTATTATATTAACAAATCTTCACTATCATAATAGAAATATATATAGTATAATAATTACTATATATAGACTATAGTTTTTTAAATATTCAAAATTAAATAAGAGTAATAAATTGTATTAGAGTACCTTATGTTAAATATACAATCATTAATTATATAGATCATAATAGAGGGTATAGATCATATTACTATATCTAATATTTATATACTTCATCTTAGAATTAGTGAGGATAGCATTATCATTAAAATAAAAGAACTTAATAGAATACAATAGTAGAAACTTTATAATTATATTATAACTATTTTTAGCTAAAATGTTACGATGTATTTTTATTTTTTTTAAATCATAAAATAATGTTAATGGTTATTAAAAGGATATCCTAAACCAAATATATGTAAAATTTGGTAGTAAATAAAACGACCGTTTACTTGACTTTTAATAACAATAACAACTACTCTAGATTTGCAATAACTTATGCGTCAATAAACTTAGTAAATAAATCAAAGTAAAAACTTGACAAAAATTGTCGTTTTATTTACTTTGCATTAAAGGAGGAATTATGATTTTTGGATATGCAAGAGTTAGCACGCACGATCAAAATCTTGACCGTCAGTTAGAAGACCTAAACAAAATAGGTGTAGATGAAGTTTTTCGAGAAAAAGTAACAGG
>JAQVNR010000104.1 GCA_028703035.1 Bacilli bacterium
AATAATGAAAAAGAGATTTATATTTAAGAATATTTAAATATAATTAACCTATCCAAAGTTGATAATATAAAATATTTAGTTAATTATTTAGGTAAATACACTAATGTAATATTTAAATTATATCAAAATGATATAGTAGTTGATTACTATAGTCTTTTATTTAATGATAATAATAGTTTTGTCACGATAGATGATTTAATGTTTGATAATAAAATATTAAATGAAAAAATAAAGGTGTTTATAGAAATAAATAATTTAAATATAACTGAAAAAGAGTATGAACTAGCCAAAAAAAGTTATTTATTTAAAGATAATGAACTGGAAATATATTTAACTAATTATAAAGAAGATAATACTATTACTTTAATAACTATTAATTATTGGGAATTAAAAGATAATTTAAATTTTCCATACGAGCTTGATAAAAAATATGTTTTAATGGCGCCAGTTCAAAAAGAAGTGATTATTGAAAATAGTACTAATCCGATAATTCCTCCTAAGGAATTAGAAAATAAAAAATTAGTTGCTTTTACTTTTGATGATGGACCTAGTAAATATACGCTTGAAGTTTTAGATATTTTAGATGAGTTTAATGCAAAAGCGACTTTTTTCGTAGTTGGATATAATGTAAAAATTAGAAATAGTGTAGTTCTAGAACTTTATAATCGTGGATTTGAGCTAGGGAATCATACTATTGATCACTCAAGGCTTACTAAGTTTAACTGTGAGAAAGCAAATGAGAAAATTACTCAAAATAATGAACTTGTTAAAAATATCACTAATGAAGAGATGATTTTATTTAGGCCACCATATGGAGCTATTAATGAAACATTAATTAATTGTCTAAATTATCCTATAATATTATGGAGTGTTGATTCTAGAGATTGGGAGTCTCGGAATACAGAGATGATAATATATGAAGTTCTTTCTAATGTTGAAGACGGTAGTATTGTTTTATTTCATGATTTATATCCAACTACAGTGGAGGCAATAAAATTAATTTTACCAATTTTATATGCTGATAATTATGAGGTAGTTAGTGTATCTGAGCTGTTTAATGCTCGTGGAATACCTTTAGAAAACAACAAACTTTATCGAAAAACTAGTTGATTTCAGTAAAAAAGAATAAACTAATAAAATAAGCAAAATCTACTATTGATAACTATAAAAAAGATTGAAATATTAAATTTCATCTTTTTCTTCTCACAATTGCCACGAAAAAAAGTTTCTGTAAACTATCCCTATAAACCAGAAATGACTTGATAATTCTAAATATTAGTTATAAAATTAACATATCAAATCTTAATTGAAACTTAGATTCTATATTATTAAGATCTGAGGTTATTGAAGTAAGGGTTTTTAATAGGAGCTCACTTACTTCTTTTATTTTGAGTTTTAATGACTTAGTCATTGAATTCCCTTGCTCTAGCAATTGCCTTATCGTATGAGCAAATTGAATAAAGAAATAATGAGCTTTTGAAGCGTTATCGTTTCTGCTGCTTTGATGTGTGATATCAAATGCCCTATGTTTTTGTGTATAAAATCCTTCATTTTCAATCTTCCATCTACTTCTTTCTAAAGAAACAATATCTTTGATATTATCATCATTAACATCAAGGTTAGTGATATATCTGTAAATTGTTTCTTTATTATTTTTAATATCGATATATTTTAAAACATTTAGTAAATTATTTTTAAATTCAATATTGGTAGATAAATAACAATTCTTAATATCTGTTTCATTACATAAAGAAATATTTCCTTCAAAAGAAGAATAGATATCCTTAAGCCTATCAGGCTTAAGATTAAGAATATATTTCAGTTGTATTTCTCACACAATTCAATAATGGGAGTTGTAGCGTAAAGAGCGTCTCCTGAGGCGATGAAAGATAACTTTGGATAATTTTTTTTAATCCTTTCAGCCATTATTTTGAAAGCATTAGTTTCGCAGTCTTGGTTTTCGTTTGAAATAACATTATTTTCTACAAACTCAGAATCAAGAGAGATAACAATGTTCCCTACAACTAATTTACATTCTAAAACGTATTTATAATAAGATACAAAGACTATTAGAAAAGCACCATTATGTCTGTATTTATCAAACATTTTAGAACGAATCAAAGCATTAACAATATATTTTTGTATATCTCTTAACTCACTTAATTTTATATTTTTAAATACATCTTGTATCGTTTCCCAATGAGGTAAATTTTAGAATTTTTGTCCTGCAATTTTAGAAATATTCTCTATTGATTCAACAGTCTCGAGTTTCGTAGATATTTCTGTCTTATTTTTAATACCGCAAAGTAAACTAAACAGACGTGTTACACAAATAGTTATCATTTCATATGTAACATAGCCTTTATTTCTGTCGTCAGTTAATTTTTTTAAATCTCTTATTTGTTTTCTATTCATTACTACATACCACCTTTTATTATGTAGTAATTATACCAAAATTTCATCGCGAAGAATATTTACTCTTTTTCACTGTTAAACACGAATCTTTTCGTTAGTAAATGAGTGTAGGTAGTATAAGGGCTAAAAGAGGTAAAGAAAAAATCTTCGCCCCATAATATGCTCTTTTTTTGTTGTTTTTCATTAAAAAACCTGTTTTTATTAAAAT
>JAQVNR010000049.1 GCA_028703035.1 Bacilli bacterium
TTGAGTGCGTAATTTTAGGATATTATTTGCGAAAAATCATTATTTATGTTTTAAGATATCGTTCTGGCGATAATATTAATTCATTTTTTTATTTTACACGTTTTCCATAAAACTTTTTACACTACCTGTTTGAGTGTTATATTAACACATTTAAATATTTTTTTCAAATTTCAAGCGACCTAGAGGATAAGATATACTTTAACAAATACCTATACTTTATATAACATTATTTTTTATTTTGCACAGATTTTATTCTTTATGTTACTTATGTTTTCGTCATATGTTTTTTTATATTTTTTATCAATTTTAGCAAATGTATTTGAATTAGTTATTATTGCATCTAACAGGCTCATTCTATACTCATAATATATTGCTTCAAAGTGCATAGGATGAGGTCCACCCAATACATGGTTTATATCAACTATTGGTTCATACTTCGGATACAATATTTTACAATTAGGAAGTATTTGTAAAAATATTTTTTCTACTTTCTCAACGAATTGTTTTCTATCATAAGGGAAATCATTATTGAGATATTTTTCAACGTTATTTTCATAATAAATATTTTGCATTTGCACTCTATTTAATATTATCTTTTCTTTATTGTATTTAGTAATTATTTTATTTACAAATTTCTTTAAGTAACATTTTATTTCATTATTGCTCAACTTCCTTACGTCTACATTATGAAATATAATATCTTCATATTTTTTCTTTTTTTTAAGTTGTTCTAAAGTAAATAATGTATCTTTTGTAGAGATAACTTTTACTCCATTTGGTTTTTCAAATTCCAGTATATCTCGACACATATCTGTTAAATCTATTACTAAATATTCTGCCGGATCTTCAAGCATCTTTCGCATAGCTATTTTATTAAATTCATAGTATATCATTCTATGTTTAAAATTATAGTTATCAGTACTTTTAGCTTCTTTCTTTCTTATTACTAAAGGTTTTGACTCCATTGTGTATATCGATTGTTGCATTAAATAAGTTTTTACTTTATATTTATTTGTTGTATTAAATAGTTCTCTTGTAAAGCAAGTACCAAATATATCAATTTCTATCATACTCATTTTTATTCAAAATTATATTCGTATAGAGTTGTATTTTTAGGATTAAATGATAAGAAATCCGTGTTTTCATCATATCCAATTAAATTAAAGTGAAGAGCTTTCATAAAACTTCCATGTGAAACAATTAATATTGTTTTGTTTGGATATTCTTTTTTTATTTTATCTAAAAATGCCTTTGCTCTCGATAAACAATCTTGAAGACTTTCTATATTATGTGAAGAGTCATTAAATTTATAATCCCATTGCTGACCGATTAAATCAAAATTAATTTTTTTCCCCTCATGATCTCCAAAACCTCTTTCAAGCACTAAATCATCATAAATTATCTCTAATTTATTTTTTACCAAAATATCTGCCGTTTGTTTCGCTCTCTTTAGAGGGGAGCAAATACAAATATCAATTTTATCTAATTCAATTTCGTTTGCTAATTCCTCAGCTTGAGATATACCCTCATCAACTAAATCAATATCCGTAGAACCTTGCAATAATCCTTTAATATTCCATTCTGTTTTGCCATGACGCACAACGCATAATTTGTTCATATTTTTTCACGTACCTTTCTGTTATTTTTTAATAAAATTATTATATTTTTCAAATTGCTCCTCCTTTAATTAATTATATCATTCTGAACAAAAATTAAAAAGGAGTGTAATAAGAATATAATTTTAAATTCAAATTTTTATATTTTAATTGCCTTTTCGTGTTTATCTACTTTTTTTACAACCAACGTTGTAACTGGAAGTAAAATAATTTCACATGAAATTTTGATTAACACTTGAGATAGCATCATAGTTAATAATACTTTATTTGGTATAACTCCTAAAAAAGCAAGTGGCAAAAATATACTACTGTCTACAATTAAACCACATAGGCTTGATAATATTGCTCTAAATTGGAATCCTTTAAAAGAATTCGGATTTTTCGTTTTCATTCTCTTAAAAACTCGATCATTGACAAAGTCTCCAACCATGTAAGCTGTTAGCGAAGCTAATAAAACTCTTGGTGTACTTCCTAATATTGTTTGTAGTGCATCTTGTTTTGCATAATAATCTGGTGCTGGTGCAATAATAACTAAAGTAAATATAATTACCATAAATAAATTCATTGCAAATCCTAAATAACTAACAATTCTACTCCATTTATACCCGTATATTTCAGAAAAAATATCGGATAATACATATGTAATTGGAAATAAAAACGCAGCTCCTGTCATTACCAAGCCAAAAGGTAATTGAATTTGTTTAACTGTAACAATGTTACATATTAATATTGTTACAATAAATACTATTGTAAGTATTAATTGCATATAACTAATTGCTTTTTTTTCTGTTTTTTTCATTATTTTATTTCTCCTCTTTCTTTACTAATTCATAAAATTTATATCCTAAATTATTTTTATTTTTGTTTTTTAAATGTTGTTCTTTAATTACATTATTTAATCTTTTAACACAAGTCGAATAACAATGTTCCCCATATTCAATTCCTATCCAAGTTCTATTATGCTTTTGTGCTACTGCTGCTGTTGTTGCAGAACCTAGAAATGCATCTAAAACTATATCTTTTGGCTTTGTAAAATTTGAAATAATTCGATTTAGCAATTCCTCACTAACTTCATGTTCAAAATTAGTTTCTGAACCTTGTACTATAATATCTGTCCAGTCATCACTAAGAATATAGTTTTCTGTCGGTGGAATATAATACTCTACTCTGTCATTTATCACTCTAATTAGAGTAAATTCATCTTTTAAGATTTTATTATTTTTTATATATCCAAAAAATATTTCCTCAAATGGTTCATTCTGTAAATTATTATCGTCTCTATACTTCATTAATAATTTATAATTTTCTAATGAACGTAATGCTTTTTCTTCATTCCAACGCCAATTACCATTTTCGGGATTCATGCCACATAAAGTATAATTATTTTCATTGGAACTAATGCACCAGAAGTCTTTCCAAACTCCTATATTTTTCAGACAATCTTTTTTCTTAAATATAAAAGGTACTGGATAAGAAGTCTTTTTCGAATACAACAATATAGTGTCATATCCAGTTTTAAAAACTTCTTGACTATTACTAAGTGTGTATGCGTCATAAGTTTTGTTTACAATTATTGAATTTCTATAATTCTCTCTGCCAAAAATCTCGTCCATTATTATTTTAAGATAATGTAATTCCCTATTATCTATTTGAACAAAAATATATCCCTCATCTACTAATAACTCTTTTAATATTAAAAGACGTTGATACATCATATTTAACCAATCGGAGTGAGTATACTTATCAGAATAATGTTGGAATTTAATCAAGCTATTATATGGAGGATCAATATATATACATTTTATTTTGCCTTTAAAATCTTCCCTTAACACTTCGAGAACTCCTAAATTATCTCCGTGGATTAACATATTTGAATTATTGCAATTACCATAACAATACTCATCTTGTTTTACTAAATCATAGTCGATTTTTTCATTCTGTTTGTTTTTTCCTATCCATGATAGTTCAATACTTTCTGATGTATTATTCATTTTGTTCCTCATCAATTACAGTACTAAGACTATCAAGATGCTTTTGCCATTCTTTTACTTCATCATAATATTTATCTAAATAGAATTTGACTTTCTCTTGTAAATCTGGAGTAATTTTATAAAATAATTCATTTAATGAAATAAGTATCTCATCACGGCGAGGATTATCAAATTTATCAATTCGTGAAAACCAATGATTTGAAATCAACTCTGCTTGATTTGTAAAAACCTTTGGGAATTCACTTGAATATTTTGAAGCGATTTTCGCTACTTCTCTTTTTGCACAAGAAGAACAGTCTTGACAATCGCCGGCATTACTATAACAGCTTACAGTTTCATCAACAGTAAGAATATTATTCCATTTCTTTTTCCAAACACTTAGTACCTCTGCTTTTGTCATTTTCATAAATGGCGAATATACTTTATGCTTTAAATAAGTAGAACCCTCTGAGTACATTCTTGGAGATTTATCGGGAACTATTAATTCATCACTTAATCCAGCCAGTATTACCTCTTGAGGATTTAATGAAACTGCAATTGCCGCAATCAGTAAATTTCTTGCCGGAAACACGTGCTTAAATCTTTCTGTTCCCAAGACAATAAGTTCACTTAAATCAACAGTTGCCTCATATAATGGAATCGACAGTTTTTCACAAATTTCTCTAACTGCTTTTCTTTCTGGTTCTTTATAAGTTTGTCCATAGTCGCACCAAAGAGCTATTGAATTTTTATTTTGCTCCATTTGGTATAAAAGTGCCGCAGTTGAATCTATTCCTCCAGAAAAGCAAACAATATCTGAACCAAGAGGATTATTTTGTACATTTGATTCTTTGATGTCTTTATTATCTTTAACTATTACTTTTGGTATTTTTACATCTTTAGGGTACTTTAGTATATATTCAAAAAATTCACTTACTCTACTCAAATTGTTACAATCAGTTGGATTTATAATCTCTACTACCTCATCATCTTCATAAGTTGCTCTAATTAATTCTAAAACTGTATTAATTAACGGTGTCGAAATTTCCCATTTTTCCCTTTTTCCGTTTATATTACTCTCAATGTTTACAACCATTTTTAATCACTTCTTTCCAATAACCATATTTGTAAGAGGGTCTCCATACAAAATCATGATAGATTGTTGCTAAGAAACCTATTTTTTTAAAACATTTAATTGTAATAGGAAATTCCTTAAAAGGAAATAAATCTTCAATAAATTTTCTTTTTTTAAAATATCCATATTTTTCTTGAATAAATCTCCCTCGGCCAAGTCTTCTAGCAGATCTTGAGTCGGTGTGAAAATTAAGAGCCTCATGCCAAACACAACCTCGGGAAATTGTATATGAGATATTATTTTCTATTATTCTTTTTCTCTGGTCGCTATCTTCGCCCCACAACAACCTTTTATCGTACAAATATCCCCCAATCTTTTTCTGAACATCAATTCTAAAAGCCATTGGCATAAATAAGGCTTCTGCTGGTGTAGTAAATTCTCTACACCGTGAAACTATTTTTGTGGAAAAATTATTATATTTGTATTTCATAGGTATACTTACTGCCGGGAATTCATCAAGTTCCGCAGATACATTTTCAATAGTTCCTTTTTCAATAACGCAGTCAGAGTCAAGATACATTATTCCTTTTGTTTTAATTTTTTCTGCTGCTAATTGTCGTAATAGTCCAAGGTTTGCTTCATCATATCTAATTGTCTTTACACGTTGATCTTATTTTACAATATTTAATACCTCATCATTAGGAAAATTAAGTACTACTAGTACTGGAACTTCCTTTGGAATACTCTTTAAACATCTTGATAAAAGTACATCTTTTGAACATACTATTGCTACTGTTAACTCCATTTTATTACCACTCCTTTAATTTTCTTGAAAATCTTCTCTTTTGCCGTTTTCATTTCCTTAATATTCCAGTCCCCCATAAATCCTCCACTAAGATTTTTTATGCGATTTTGGATTTCAAGTGTTGAGAGTTCACTATATTTTACAGCTTCACTAACAGAGTATATAACAACATCTGCCATAAGATTTATCTCACTTTTATCATACGGACTAAGATTATCAGAATTAGATAATACTTTTAGTTTACTAAAATCATTACCGTCCAAAATTAATGCTAATGGTAATAATACCATATTAAATAATTGATGTACTGTTGATGAAACTTTTTATCTTTCGCAATATTTCAAAAACATTGATACTTGTTTAGAAGCACTTCCAGATAATATGTTTTTTAAATTATTATATCTATTTGGAATATCTATTTTCCCATTGAAATTTACTACTTCTACTATTTTTGACTTCCCTACTCCTTGGAATAATGATCGCCAAATTTGAAAGGCATCACTCGTTTTAGAATAGCTAGAACGATGTCTTGTACTCCGTACCCCAAGTGATGATGAAATAATTTGTAAATTAAGATTTATTGCTCCAGCAACAATATCCCACTCTCCTCCCCAATCAAAATGATAATTTTCAGAAGTTATAATTGTTTGCATTTTACTTGTTACCGCAGCAAAGACCCCAGGGAAAGGAGTTTTTACTGTATTATGTGCTTCTGGGTAAAACAATTTTATCATTGGAACTCCAAGCATATAGTTACTTCTTCCGGCAGAGGATTCTATATTAGGTATTGCTATCTCACTATCTCCCTCAATAATCGGTAATAATAAACCTTTAACGAAATTTACATAATTTTCAATTTTCCAATCCGAATCTACAACGGCTACATAATCAGAATGATTAAAATTTGCCACGTTGACTATTGCATAAATTCCATAATTTTTATTTGGAAAACAAGGGTGCTGATTTTGTATAACATTACAATTAATGCTTTCTTTAATTAAATTTATTTCTTCATTTTCACGATTATACACTGCATCAAATATAACAAAAGAATAAGATAAATTCATAAATTTTAAAATATTTTCTGTTTCTTTAAAAAAGTCTATAATAGTCTTACTACTTTCGTTATACCAACAAGTTCCCCAGACAATTGTTTTTTTCGTTTTATTTTCGTTCACTGGTATTACCTCCATTTATATAAAACTGATTTCATTTGTTTTATATTTACCAAACCCTTATAATTTTTTAATTTAACTTTGTTTTCTTTGCAAAGTCATTGTACAACCTTTACAAATTGATATATCATCATAATTACAACTTCCAATTAACTTTTGAATAATTTTATACTTTTCGCTATGCCATATATCGTATATTGAGTTTTCTTTAACATTTCCCAAAATTACTTCTTCATGCCAATCACGACAACATATTGTCATATTGCCATTTGCTAAAATAACAGCTTGATCCATTGGTCTATCACATAATTCGGCAGTTCCTCCATATTCAAAATATTTATCTAATTTCTCTTTATCTAGATTCCAACTTTCAACATATTCAATATTCCATGGAGCTACTTTTATTCCATTTTTTCTAAACTCATTTTTAAAAGCTAATTCATCAT
Organism: Bacilli bacterium; assembly: GCA_028703035.1. Taxonomy (GTDB): domain Bacteria; phylum Bacillota_I; class Bacilli_A; order RF39; family UBA660; genus DUUS01. The sequence goes on from JAQVNR010000049.1 coordinate 7,088, forward strand.
ATGATCGTGCTTTAGGAACTGCTATACGAAGCATAGATGCTTGTTCAGTATTGTAAAACTTTTTAATTTGCTCTAATACTCTTTCTAACTCAAAACCCATAATTTTCTTATAATCTTCTCGATTAAGTGTTGGTATACTAATGTAGAATGAGGTTAAACCATTCTCATAAAGTCGATTAATAACTTTTTCATCAAGTAAAATTCCATTCGTGCTTAAAGTTATTTCGACATGAGGGAGCACAGTACTAGTCATTTTTACAAATTTGTAAATTCTTGAGTCCATTAAAGGTTCGTTATTATTAAATAAACTAATTCTTTTTACATCATAGTTTTTCATTTCGCTCAAAAGTTTAATTATTACTTTTTCATCAAGATAGTCGGTTTTCTGTCCTCTTCTAATATCCTTATAAGGACAAAATATACATTGCCCTTGGCATAAGCTACAAGTTTCAATTAAAATTGATTTTGGAAAATCTAATGCAACGGTTCTCAAATTATCACTCCTATTTCTTTAAATTTTATAAACCAAAATTTGACGGCTGTTCTTCGCCAAGTATATTTTTATCATTTGATGTAATCAATGTGCGAACTTCGGATAAAAATTCATTGCAAACAACATCTAAACTTTTTTCATCAACTTTAACCACGAAATTTGCTTGACTTCTCAAAGAAATTTCTTCAAAAAATTGATGTTCAGCTTCCAGTTCTCTAATAGTATCTTCTAAGATAAAATTCCTGATTGGCTGTCCGGTTAATTTGTTTCTATTTATCGCTCTATTTAATAAAGTATCGGGGTTTGCTGTTAGTATTGCACTTACTAAGGAAATACCCCTTTCATTAAACATTTCTATTAAATTATCAGAAATTGAACATTTATAAGATTCACTTTCTTCTCCTTGATTTATTCCGAGAAATAAAAGGGTATCCTTTTGAGGTTGGAAAGCATAATGCAGTCCTAATATCAAAGTATCGGTAGTGCTGAATATTTCAGTTATATAATTAACATAGTCTTCCTCTGTAATTTTTGAAAATAACTCTTCGATACTACTAATATTTCTTTTTTTTCCTAAATCCTTATATATATCTGATTTTTCCACAGCAGTAACAGTTCCACGTTGTTTTAAATTATTAATCAAACTTGTTTTTCCAACAGAAGCTGCTCCCCCCACGAAAATAATTCTCTTAGTATTCATATTCATTTACTTCCATACTTTCTATTATTGAAGCTACATCTAACAAGTTTGTTGGAATTTCTTTTGCAAAATAAGCAGAAATAGCTATATTTATACTTCCATGAGCTACAATCAATATATTTTTATCTTCATATTTATTCTTCAACTCATTAAGAAAAGAAAAAACTCTATTAATAAAATTTTCTGATGTTTCAGTTTTTCCAATTTTTTTATTATTATATTCCCAGAAACTTACAAAATCAAAATTATCTATATTTATACCCTCGAATTCTCCATAGTCTCGTTCACGAATTCTATTGTCAAACTGTATTTCTAAACCTAAATTTTCATTTATAATTTCTGCTGTTTGTTTTGCTCTAAGAAGTGGCGAAGAAATAATAAAATCAAATTTTTCATTTATAAGTTGTTTTCTTAAAAAAGAGGCTTGTTTTACACCATTTTTATTTAATGGTAAATCCGTAGTACTAATTATTATTTTCTTAGCATTGTAGTCAGTTTCACAATCTCTAACTAAATATAATTTCATTTTCTCACTCCATTTTCTTTTATTCTAATTTTATAAACAACAACTTTTTTTAATTTTTATTAAAAAAAGAGGCAAATATCCTATTAAAAGATACCCGACTTTATTTTTTTGATGATAAAAAACAGTTAAATACCAGATAAAAATCTCTATTCACTGCATCACCCCCCCAATGAATTTGATATAATATAACATGGTAATTATTGGAAAGTTAAGTTTTTTAAGGGTAGACCACTAGGGTATCTTTATTAATTTTACTTAAATTATTATTTAAAGTGCCAATATCCAAAAGCTCCTTTCTTTGCGATATTATAAGTTGCCAATTTCCCACTTTTTCTTTTTGCAGAAATTAAAGTATTTATATGGCTGGTATTCTGTTATGACAATTACAGGTTTTTCCATGGCTTCACAAATATAATCTCCCTCGCCAATGTATAAACAATTATCACAATTGAAACAATTTGCTTCTTTATTTTCTTCAGCATTTTTTGATTTTTTCATATAATTAATTATCCTTGTATAATTTACTTTTTTTAATACGTAAAGGGGATAAATTAGTGATGATGTATCCGAAATCATTAATATCTTGTTGAATATACATAACAATAGTTTTAATATCAACACTATCGTTATGCTCAGGCATTATTTTTGACATATTGATAACCATTAGTTGTAACAAATCCTCTTTACAAGTTGGGTGTGCAGTACAATGCTTGATTAATATATTTGCAATTTGTTTAGAAGATTCTTTATGATCTTTACCATTTTTATTTTTACAATGGTTTTTATAATAATTTTTTAAAGTTTGATTTCTATAATCCTCTTTTGTAACTAGAACATATTTCCCTGAAAAATCTTCCCATAAACATTCAGGTAAAAGTTTATGTATTATAACCATTATATCGATCCAAAAGGATTTATAATCTTTTTTGGCTAAATCTCGAATTACATCTTCAAAAGATTTATTTACCTTTTTTCTTTTCTCATACATTATTAACATACGACCCATAATTCTTATGGCTTCATCATTTATCAAACTGTCAAAGCTATCTTGTATATTATTTATCATTTTTTCTTCCTTTCTTAAACTATGACTACTATAATACTGCAAAAGTATCCAAAAAGTAAAGATATTTTCTTTTTATTAATTGAATAAATGGTTAATAGCCATACCAGATTACTGTGCATTTGCGGTTGTTAATATTCGCCTTTAAAAATCGTATCATATTATTGGATAAGTTAGTAGGTGATACGATTGGACGAAAAGACCACTATGCTGATGCACGGGTATAATGTTAAACTTTATAGATTGAGGAAAAATTTAACACAAGAGCAACTTGCAGAAAAATTGAATATAAGTACCAATTATCTTGGAAGAATTGAACGTGGTGTTCAAATTCCTTATTTTCACAGGCAATATAATCTTGCAAAATCTTTAGGTGTAGAAGTTTATGAGCTTTATCTTATCAGAGATTTAAGCAAAAAACTTCCTAAACGAGTAGATATGGCTAAAAACTCTTGGATCTTTGAATAGTTGTTAAACTACTAAGAAAACCAATAGTTATTTTTAATTTATTTCCATGACAAAAAGAATTTATATAATACATTTTTTTTTGATTCTTAAAAAATAACTTATTAAGGGATAAATTAAAAAATTATGTTAATATT
>JAQVNR010000105.1 GCA_028703035.1 Bacilli bacterium
TTCTAATCAAAACTTTTTGATACCAAAATAATTTTAATCCAAAAAATTCCTCCAAGAAAATATCTGGATATTTTTTATAAAACTCTTTTAATTCTTCAGTTATACTAATTCCCTCCCTATAAAATCATTATAGAATACAGTTTTGGTTCAAATATAGATGCCTATAAATTGGGATTCTTTAATATTTATTTTTAGTGTTTATTAATAAAATCCATCAAAGTATCCGGTTTCTTATAAATCATTTTTCTATATGTATTCCAACCCTCTTCTATCAAATATTCTAATAATTTAGAACTAGGTTCGTTAGGGTTACCTTCATAAGTAAAATTCATTATAAATGGTTCTTCCCCAAAATCATCAGGCGCTACTTTACAAGTCCCTTTTACAATAATATATCCAGTTAATAATCTTCTTTCAGGTATGGTTTCTTTAATTACTATATCTTCAATTTTAGTTTCGTTTCTAAAATTGAGATGTTGAGTTGTCATTACCACACTCTAATTCCTCCTCAAATTAATTTAATAAAACACAATTTTTATAATGTTTTTATTCATTTCTTGCATAACCTAGTTCATCTGCAATATCAGTAAATAATTCAAAAACTCTGTCTATTAATTCTGGTTGTCTATAAAAATTTACATCTTCTTTATCATTTGCTCCATGTATGCCTAGTTTTAATTGACAGTCCTTACATAATAGTATTTCTGTTTTGGTTGCATTATTATTTGAATAAGTATCATCTGAAACATACGTACTACCCTTTTTACTTATTAAAAATTTTACTGTTCTAAACTCTGTATCTGAATTTTTATTATAAGTTTTTTCAATACCACACTTATCACAAATATGTATTACTTTTTCCATAATTTTAATCTCCTTTTATTTTATTCGTTTAACATATCTTTTAAATCTTCAGTAAATCCTATCTCTGCTCTTTCATCTGATATTTCGATACTTTCATTTATTGTATTTGGAAAGACATTAGATATTGCATCTAATATATCTTCTACCCTTACTGTATGTCCTTCAGCAATTAATTTTCCATCCATATACCATGCTTCCCAATCTCCACATTCAGGATAGAGTTTAATGAATTTGTGTTCTAAAGGAAATTTATTTGAATATAATACGTCTTTATTAGTTGTTAATTGAGTTATATTTCCTACTTGCATATTTACTCTCCTTTCAATTTCATTATCAACCTATTCTTTGGTTTCATAATGTGGTCTATATTTAAACTGCTTACTATCTTCACAACCCCATATGTTACATTCATCTTCATAAGGACAATATGGCAGTTCTTCGTCATCTGTTCTAAACCATTTACAATCTGTGCAATAAACGTATTCAAATTCATCTGTAGACATAATATGGTTTTCGGCATTGCAAGCATCTATAAATTTATCTAATTTCCTTTCCATATTTCTCTCCTTTGATATTATATTCACTTACAATCTCACAATGTAAATTAACAACATCTTCTACGTCCCATAAAGTATCATATTCTCTTGCTATCTTATCTTCTTCCCAAAGAAAAGTTTCCCACGCCCATTGTTCAAAATGTGGATTAGAATATATTCTGTAGATGCTGGATATTCTTTGGGTACTGCTGATCCTAGTATGTATTCCTGTACTCAAATGACCATTTGCTTTTGCACATTCTTTATAGTCTAAATACATAATTTCTCCCTCCTTTTAAAATCATAATAAAGTTATCTTTGATAATGTTTTTATATTGAATATTTATCAATAGAATACCACCATCGTTGAAACCAATTGGTATGTAAGTTTACAAACATTTCTTTTGTATTACTTAACACATCCCATATCTTTTCATATTCACTTTTATCAACTTCTTTAATTATGTAATAGTCACTATAAGAATATAACCAACCCCAAGTATTATCTTGATATTTTCCATCCTTTAATTGATTAATAAAATGAACGCATTGAGAGTTATTAGTATTATCTATGGCAAAACATAATAGAACTTTTTCTGCCCTTTCTTCTTTTACTTTTTGCACAGAATTCATATGGCATCTACTATTAAATGGAGCCTCACCAAGAATAAAATCTTCAGGATTAATCTTTGTATAGTTTGCTAAAGCATACTTTCTCATATTTAAAAATATATCGTTCCTACTCACTATAACTCCTTTCATTAAATTATTATAAATCATTCATTTCATAACAACTTAGATGCCGTAATATCGGCATTTCTTTTATGCTTTATTTCCAGTTTTACTAGCAAAAACTTCTTCATAATTTTTCACAATGTAATATCTAGGATTTTCACTATAATAATAATCATTTGGGTCATCACTATATGCCCATGTATTTGCCACGATACTATAAGGCCACCTATTAGCCAATTCAAAATCATTATAAGAAATTGCTGGTGGATCGCATATACCAGTACAATCAAATGTTAATTTTCGTGGGTATTCATTTATAAACTTCTGAAAATCTTCTTTCGATACAGATACTTTTTTAGGTTCTACAGTATAGAAAAATTCCATTGATTCCATAATAATCTCTCCTTTCTTTTAAATTAAGATGAAAACTAGATT
>JAQVNR010000050.1 GCA_028703035.1 Bacilli bacterium
ATATTAACATAATTTTTTAATTTATCCCTTAATAAGTTATTTTTTAAGAATCAAAAAAAAATGTATTATATAAATTCTTTTTGTCATGGAAATAAATTAAAAATAACTATTGGTTTTCTTAGTAGTAGCGCTAATTATCATAAATTGGCTGTTTTTACTTATACTTGATTGTAAATAAGATAATTATTTGCTACAATATTAATGGTTTTAAACCAAATATACACATTTACTGATTAAAATGTTCTAGTGGCCATCAGGTTGAACATTTTAAGAAGACGTAAATGGATGTAAAAACGAAGGAGAGTGATTATTATGGCTGTTGTTTCTATGAATTATTTATTAGAAGCAGGTGTTCATTTCGGACATCAAACTAAAAGATGGAATCCTAAGATGAAGGATTATATCTTTGCTGCTAGAGATGATATTTATATTATTAATCTAGAAAAAACTGTGCAATGTATTGAAATTGCCTATGAAGAAATTAAAAAAATTGCGGATAACGGAGGATTATTTCTGTTTGTTGGAACTAAAAAACAAGCCCAAGAAGCATCTAAAGAAGAAGCAGAACGTAGTGAGTCTTACTATGTAATTGAAAGATGGTTAGGTGGAACCTTAACTAATTTTAGAACTATCAGAAAAAGAATTAAACGATTAGAAGAAATTGAAAAAATGGAAGCTGATGGTTTATTTGAAGTATTACCTAAAAAAGAAGTAATTGGACTAAAAAAAGAATATGAAAAATTAAATAAAGTACTATGTGGTATTCGTAATATGGTAAAATTACCAGATGCATTAATTATTACTGATCCTAAAAAAGAAATTAATGCAATTCGTGAGGCAAGAATATTAAATATTCCAATTTTTGGAATTGTTGATACAAATTGTGATCCAGATGATGTAGATTTTATAATCCCAGGAAATGATGATGCAATACGCTCAGTTAAAGTGCTTTTAGGAGTTTTAACAAATGCGATTTGTGAATCACGTAATTTAGAAATGGTAGATTATGTTACTGAAGAAGATAAGCCTAAACGTGAAAAATCATCACCAGTAGTGAAAACTGTTAAAGAAGTTATCGTTAAAGTACCTACAGAAGTTATTGAAACTAAAAATGAAGAAGTAACTCAAAAAGAAAATAGAGAAGATAATCTTTCTTCAATGACAGTAGCTGATCTTAAAATTATGGCTAAAGAAAAAGAAATTAAAGGCTATTCGACAATGAAAAAAGATGAGCTTATTAAAGCTTTAAAATAGAAAAGAGGAATATTAATGGTTGATGCAAAAACAGTTGCAAGTTTGCGTAAAATAACTGGAGCCGGAATGCTAGATTGTAAAAATGCTCTAGTAGAAACAAATGGAAATATTGAAAAAGCAGTTGATTATTTAAGAGAAAAAGGAATAGCTAAAGCAGTTAAGAAAGCTAGTAGAATAGCTGCAGAAGGGCTAGTGAACATTTATATTGAGGGTAATACCGCAATAATAATAGAAGTTAATAGTGAAACTGATTTTGTTAGTAAAAATGAAGAGTTTATAGAGATGATTGATTTAATAGGAAAGTCAGTACTTAAATCTAGGGTCACTACTTTAGAAGATGCCTTAAATTTAGAAATTGGAGCCGGCACTATAAACGACTTAATTATTGCCAAGACTTCTAAGATAGGTGAAAAATTATCTTTTAGAAGATTTGAATTAGTTACTAAAAATGATAATGAAGAATTTGGTTCGTATTTACATTTAGGAGGTAAAATTGCTAGTTTAATCGTTTTAGAAGGTGAATCAGAGAAAGTAGCTAAAGATGTTGCGATGCAAGTTGCAGCTATGAAGCCAGATTATATATCTAAAGAAGATATTCTCACTGAAAAACTCGAAAAAGAAAAGAAAATTTTAACTGAAGAAGTTTTAAATGAAGGTAAACCAGCAGAAATTGCAGAAAAGATTGTTGCTGGTAAATTAAATAAATTTTACAAAGAGATTTGTTTAATTCATCAACCTTTTATTAAAGAAAATGATATTGATGTTGCAACTTATGTTAAAAATAACAATAGTAAAGTTATTAATATGATCCGCTATGAAGTTGGTGAAGGAATGGAAAAAAGATCAGAAAACTTTGCTGAAGAAGTAATGAGTCAAATAAAATAGTAGGTGAGTTATGGATAAGAAATTTAAAGTTTTAGTTGGAATATTAATCATTTTAGTTTTAGCTGGTCCTATTCTTTATAAATATGGTCAAAAATTAAAAGAAGAATCTAAGCCAACATATGTTATTACTAATGATTCTTTGCAATTTGAAAGCGAATATGAAAATTTAAATAATACTGAAAATTCAAATGGTGATAAATATTTAACTGTTAATATTCCTGCTTATGTACCAGTTGAATATACAACCTATGAAAAAATATTTGCAATATTAGAAAGAGGTAATGGGGTTATCTACTTTGGTTTCCCAGAGTCCCCATGGTGCCGGAATTTAACTCCTGTTTTAGCTAATGCAGCTCTTGATTATGGACTTGAAACAATATATTATATAAGCAATCAAGATGATCGTAATACTTTATCTTTAAATAAAAAGAAGAAAATTATTACTGATAAAAAAGGAGCAGATGATTATTTAAAATTAATAGATTTGCTAGATGAATTTTTACCAGAATATCGTGGACTTAATGATAAAACAATTAAAAGATTATATTTTCCGACTGTTTTATTTGTCGTAAGTGGCGAGGTAATAGGTTTAGAACAATCTCTTTCATCTTATAGTAAAAGAGTTGATGATAATCCATATTTACCAATGACTACCGAAGAAAAAGATGAACTTGCCAGTATTTTTACTGAATATTTTAATAAAGTTCAGCCAAAATAAAAATTATTTGAAAATGAGTAATTTTTATTTTTTTTTAAAAAAATAGATATTAAATATCTAAAATATCATAATCTCTATTTTTATTATTAATAATACTATCTTCGATAGTTTGTTCTAAACCTAAATTAGATTTTGAACCTAAGTCATCTTCTAAATCTATTAGTTTTAATATTTCTTCAAATGTTGTTTGTCCTTCGACTACTTTTGCAAGTCCATCTTGAAGCATTGTTATAGTTCCCGATGAATAAACTAGTTTTCTTAAAGTGTTTTTATCTTTATTACTTGTGATTGCATCTTGAATTTCTTGGTTAAGTCTTAATACTTCATGAATAGCGATTCTTCCCAAATAGCCACCATGACACTTAGGACAACCAACAGCGGTATATATATTATCTACATTAATATTTAAAGCTTTTTTAAAAATATCTTTTTCATATTGGTTTGTTGCTCTTGCTCCTCGACAGCTTTTACATAGTTGTCTAGCTAGCTTTTGGGAAATAATTCCTGTTAGGGCTGAGCCAAGTAAATATCTTTCGACTTCCATATCTAGTAATCTTTCAATTGTATTAAGTGAGTTGTTAGTATGAATTGTTGATAAGACTAGGTGGCCAGTAATTGATGCTCTAACCGCAATTCTAGCTGTTTCATCATCACGAATTTCACCAATCATTATAATATCTGGATCTTGTCTTAAAATACTTCTTAAGACATTGGCAAAAGTTAATCCAATATCTGAAATTACTTGAACTTGATTAATTCCCCCAATATTCATTTCAATTGGGTCTTCAACGGAGATAATATTACGGTCTTCTGTATTTAATCTTTGCAATATAGAATAAACTGTTGTTGTTTTACCAGTACCGGTTGCTCCAGTTACTAAAATAATTCCATTTGGCTGGGCAATCATCTTTAATACTTTTTCTAAATTTTGTTTGTTAAAATCAAGTTCTTCAAGACCGGCAGCGCTCATTGAATAATCTAGGATGCGGATAACTATTTTCTCGCCAATATTAGTGGGAAGACTTGAAACCCGCAGATCGACAGTTATATTTTCTAGTTGGTTTTTAATCGCACCATCTTGAGGAATCCGCGACTCAGTAATATTCATTCCGGCAATAATTTTAATTCTGGTAATCATGTTTTTTTGGACATATAAAGGCACTAAGCTATAGTCAAATAGAGTGCCATCAATTCTAATTCTAATTTTCAGTCCATCCCCGGTTGGATCAAAGTGAATATCTGATGCTTTATTTTTAATTGCATCTAAAATTATCATATTAACAATATCAGTAATAGGAATTTCTTCAAAGTTAAAGGTTATAAGATTAGAGTTATTTCCAGTTAACTGGTTGGTATCTAGTATAACTTCATTATCAGAATTATCTTGAACCATAAAAACTGCCTCCTATTTATTCTTCTATAATTATACTTTAAACTAAGAACTTAATCAACTTAAACTTGCTTATTTTAATTACTTAATATATAATAAATTTAGGTTTTCAGTTATAAATTGAGGAGTATTATATTAATAATTAAAGAGAGTTAACGTTTGGTGAGAGTTAATATTATTAATATAAGAATGTTGCAATTTTAGAAAATCCGCTAGAATAGCGTTAAATATTAAAGAATAACTCAGTTATAAAAGTAAGGTGGTACCGCGAATTTTCGCCCTTATATATAGCTGTTTTTTTAAAAGAAAGAGGTATTGAAATAAATAAATTTGGATATTCAAAAATAGGAAATGTTGAGCCTTCTAAGCTTATTGTCAAAAATCTGAAAATAATGGATTATGTTTTTTGCTATAAAGATATAGATTTAAATAATGCAATATTAAAATATTGGTTCGATAAGGTGCAACATATAGAGTTTAAACATGATAATGGTAAAATGATAAGTAAGAGTGAGATTTATAGTCCTACTATAGATTTTTCAATTACTGCAGAAGACGAAAATGAAAAAATTTATGCTTTTTGATTTTATGATTAATATGGATATTGATATGCTAAATGAAATATCTGATAAACCAACAAATATAAATCAATATGTAATTCATGGAAGTTTTTTTCTCTGACCCTTATATTAAAAGAGTTGAGATTATAGATGTTAGTGAAGAAGAAAATATTTATCAATTTAATCCAAGTTTTTGGGTACAAAAACTAAAAGATAAAAAGTTTGCATTTAAAATACAAAATCAAAACTTATTTATATGGTTAATATTGATTTCAATATGTATGAAAAAAGTATAATAAAAATAGAATTTTAATATAGGAGGAAATTATGTTAGAAAAAAAATATAATGCTAAAGATGTAGAAACTAAATGGCTTAAATATTGGCAAGATAACAATATTTATGAGTTTACTCTCGATGAAAGAGAAGTATTTTCAATAGATACACCACCACCGTATGCTAATGGGAAAATTCATATTGGGCATATTTTTTCTTATTCTCAAACAGAAATGATTGCTAGATATAAAAGATTAAAAGGTTATAATGTTTTTTATCCATTTGGTTTTGATGATAATGGTCTTCCTAGTGAAAGATTAGTTGAAAAAGAACTTGGCAAGAGAGCATCGGAAATTGGTAGAGAAGAATTTAATCGTCTATGTTATGAAACAACTGATAAATATGAAAACGAGTATAAAGATTTATTTAGTAAAATGGGAGTTAGTGCCGATTGGAAACTTACTTATAAAACTATTAGTCCTCAGTCGATAAAAATTAGTCAAGCTTCATTTATTGATTTAGTAAATAAAAAAAAGGCTTATGAGGCAATTAGTCCGGCTTTATGGTGTGCAGAATGCGGAACATCAATTGCCCAAGCAGAACTGGAAACAAAAACTGTTGATGCCTTATTTAATTATCTTAAATTTAAAGTAAAAGAAACAGGGGATTCATTTTTGATTGCAACAACTAGGCCGGAGTTATTACCAGCAATAGTTTGTGTTTTTGTAAATCCGCAAGATGATGTAAATGCATCACTCATTGGTAAAACTGCTCTGATACCAATTATCAATGTTGAAGTTCCTATTTTATCCGATGATAAAGTAGATAAAGACAAGGGAACCGGTATTGTTATGTGTTGTACTTTTGGAGATCAAACTGATATTGAGTGGTGGAAAAAATATAAATTACCATTAAATCATATTTTAACAAGTGATGGCAGGATTAAAGATGAAATTAAAGATTATGGTGGTCTAAGAATAAAAGCTGCGAGAAAAAAAATCTTAGAAGATTTAGAATTAGGAGGCTATTTAGATTCACAGAAGCCTCTTACTCATGAAGTTCAAGTTCATGAAAGATGTGGTACTGAAGTTGAATACAGTGTTCTAAAACAGTGGTTTATAGATATTATGAACTATAAAGAAGATTTCTTAAAAATTGGTTCAGATATTAAATGGCGACCAGAATATATGAAAACCAGATATGATGAGTGGGTAAACACTTTAGCTTGGGATTGGTGCATTTCAAGGCAAAGATATTTTGGTGTGCCTTTTCCAGTTTGGTATTGTGAAAATTGTGGGGAAGTTATTTTAGCTGATATTAAAGATTTACCAGTAAATCCTCTTATTGATGTACCTAATATTAAAAATTGTCCTAATTGTGGGGCTGATAAATTTACTCCTGAGAAAGATGTAATGGATACCTGGGCCACATCATCGGTTACCCCACTTATTAATATGAGATATGGTGATGCTAACAATTTAGAACATCTGTTAAAGCCAATGAGTCTGAGAACTAATGCTCATGACATAATCAGAACTTGGGATTTTTATACAATTGTTAAAAGTTTTCATCACTTTAATGAAAAACCCTGGAATGATGTCATGATCTCTGGCTTTGTAATGGCTGCTAAAGGTGAGAAGATAAGCAAAAGCAAAAATAATAGTAAAAATGATCCCTTTGAACTCATTAAAACTTATTCAGCTGATGTTATAAGATACTTAGCTGGCTCTGGTAGACTTGGAACTGATATGACTTACAGTGAAGAAACTTTTGAGCGTGGTAAAAAACTGATTAATAAAATATATAATGCATCGAAATTTGTTCAGATGCATTTAACAGATTATCATGATCAAGAATTTACTGATTTTGAATTTTTTGATAAATGGATTTTAGGCTTATATCAAGAAATGGAAACCAGTTTTACAAAATATTTAGATGAATATGAAGTAGGTTTAGGTCTTAATGTTTTAGAAAAATTCTTTTGGAATTTTTGTGATAATTATTTAGAAATAGTTAAACATCGACTATATAGACCAGAAGAATTTGGTGATAATGCTAGATTAAGTGGTCAAAAGACTATTTATATAATTCTTTATAAATTACTTCAAAAGTTTAGTATTTATTTCCCTTTTATAACCGAAGAAATATTTCAAGAAATTTACCATACTAAATCCTCAATTCATCTTACTTTATTAGAAGAAATAAACTATAATTTTAAAGAAGAAATAACTTTAGGTAGTAGCTTGCTGGAAATAATTAGTATTGTAAGAGGTGCGAAGACAGATGCCTTTACTTCACTTAAAACTGAAGTTAGAAATTTAGATCTTAGTTTATCACCTAAACTAAAAGATGCATTAAATAAAGGAGTAGCTGATTTTAAAGCAACCTTATTTATAACCAATCTTAATATTACTGAAATAGTGGAAAAATTTGCCGTAACTAAGATAGATTTAAAAATAGAATAAAGGAAAGATTAAATGAAAAAGTTTGGGAGAGTAATAAATAATGCTAGTTTAAAAAATTATAATACTTATAAAATTGATGCTAGATGTAAATATTTAATTTTTATTAATGATCAAAATAAATTAAGAGATTTACTTGATTATTTAAATAAAATATCTGTAAAGTATTTTATTTTAGGAAATGGTTCGAATATAATTTTACCTGATTATTATGATGGGGTAGTTATAAAGCTTGAATTAAATCCGTTTTTTATAGAAAGTAATACTATTACCGTTGGAGCATCTTACATGTTAAATAAACTAGCAAATATAACTGTAAAAGAGAGTCTTAAAGGTTTAGAGTGGGCAGCTGGTATTCCCGGAACTGTCGGAGGCTCAGTTATTGGTAATGCTAGTTGTTATGAAGAATCATTAATGCCACTAATTATTAAACTTGAGGTTCTTGATAATGGGGTTTTAAAAACTATTACTACTAATGATTTTAATTATTCATATCGTCATACTACTTTAAAAGATGATAAAATTATTATTTTAAAAGCAACTTTTAAGTTAGATAGTGGTAATAAAGAAGAACTTCTAGAAATAATTAAAGATCGAACTAAAAAAAGGGTAGGGAGCCAGCCCCTTGAATATCCTTCTGCTGGCAGTGTTTTTAAAAATCCAGAAGGATACTTTGCTGGTAAACTAATTGAAGACTCAGGTCTTAAAGGATATCGTTTAGGTGGAGCTGAAATATCAGAAAAACATGCTAATTTTATTATTAATAAAGAAGATGCAACTAGCCAGGATATTAAAGCTTTAATTAAATATATTAGAAATAAAGTATTTGAAAAATATGGGATTAATTTAATTCTTGAACAAGAAATAATTAATTGATATACTAATAAAAGAAAAGAGTGATGTTTATGGCAAAAAACAATAAGAATATAACTAGTCGTGATGTTGATTTTGCAGTGTGGTATAACGATGTTATTAAAGAGGCAGATTTAATTGATTATTCATCAGTTAAAGGAAGCATGATTATTCGTCCCTATGGCTATGCTATATGGGAAAATATGGTTGCCGTGCTTGATAAGATGTTTAAAGAAACTGGCCATGTTAATGTACAAATGCCAATGTTTATTCCTGAGTCACTATTTAATATTGAAAAAGAACATGTAAAAGGCTTTGCCCCAGAAGTAGCTTGGGTAACGCATGGTGGTGATGAAAAATTAGAAGAAAGAATGCTAGTAAGACCTACTAGTGAGGTTCTTTTTTGTGACCATTATAAAAAAATAATTAAGTCATACCGAGACTTACCACTTTTATATAATCAGTGGTGCCCGATTGTGAGATGGGAAAAAACAACTAGACCGTTCCTGCGCTCAAGAGAAATACTATGGCAAGAAGGTCATACCATGCATTCATCAGAAAAAGAAGCTCGCTCTGAAACTTTGCAAATGCTGGATATTTATACGAAATTTCAAAAAGATTATTTAGCAATACCTGTAATTACAGGCCGTAAAACTGAAAAAGAAAAATTTGCCGGAGCTGAAGAAACTTATACCGTTGAGGCAATGATGTATGATGGAGTTGCCCTTCAAAACGGTACTAGTCACTATTTTGGCACTGGATTTTCAGAAGCTTTTGATATTAAATTCTTAAATAAAGATAATGTTTTAGAGCGCCCCTATCAAACAAGCTGGGGTGTATCAACTAGAATGATTGGTGGCTTAATTATGGTCCATAGTGATGATTTAGGCCTTGTTCTTCCACCAAAAATCGCGCCGATTAAAGTAGGGATTGTTCCAATTGGTGATGTAAAAAGTTTAGTAGATAATATTGAAAATAAACTAAAAGAAAATGATATAAGTTTTTATACTGATAATACTGATAAATCACCAGGCTTTAAATTTGCCGAAGCAGAAGTTAAAGGCTATCCTCTTAGACTTGAAATAGGAGAAAGAGATTTAAAAGAAAATAAAATTACTTTAGTTAGAAGAGATACTTTAGAAAAAATAACTGTTAAAAGTGATATAAATGAAGTAATAATTAAAACTAAAGAATTACTTACTTTAGTCCAAGACAATTTATATAAAAAAGCAGAAGTAAGAAGAAATACAATGATGCATAAAGCTGATACTTTAGACCAGTTTGAAGAATATATAAAAAAACCAGGATTTATTTTAACTTCTTGGTGTGGCGAAGAAGCATGCGAATTACATGTCAAAGAAAAATATGGTTTAAAAAGTAGATGTATGCCACTTAATGATGATGCAAGTAATAAGCCATGTACAATATGTGGTAAGTTTGGCAAACATAAATTGTATTATGGAAAACAATATTAATTTGCTTATTTAAGCAGTTGTAATACTTAATAAATAAGTATTTTTTTTTGAAATGACGCAATTATAATGGCTCAATTGCCAAAGTAAATTGACCATTTGATGCAAACTCAGTAATCATAAGGTATGTGCTAGATTAAGTTGACCAAAACACAGCTAATAAAGCTGTGTTTTTATAACGAGATATGGTTAATTTA
>JAQVNR010000051.1 GCA_028703035.1 Bacilli bacterium
TCTCGTAGAATAGTCTAAGCTATAAGGTGAGTCAGAACAATCCACAGTGTCAGAATGTATTATAATAAAAGAAAGGATATAATACAAGCAGTTCTTTAATGAACTAATAGTATTATACAAGGTGTTTACAATGGATGTTCAAGATAATTTAAAAACAATTATTGATGAAGTTAAAAAAATTGTTTCACTCAAAGAAGCTTTTTTTGTTTGGGTCTTTTGCTTATGGTACTCCAAGTGATTTTGATTTATATTTTATTGTAGATGAAATACATAGCACTACCCATGAAACTATTTTTATGAATGGAAAGAGTATGCCGACATCATGGCAGGGTTAGTTTATCAGCAAGAAAATAGCGCCAATTATTTATATACAAACCAAAATTGGTGGTCTTTATCGCCTGATGTTTTATACTATACCGGTTATGTGCACGTGTGGTACGTTAACTCGGTAGGCTGGCTGACAAGTTTTTACGTCACTGATGCCCACGGCGTACGGCCAGCAGTTTCAATTGATTACGACATCCCAGTCACCGGAGAAGGAACGGAAATAAACCCTTATATAGCGGTGGTTGATTAATATGCTTCTTGAGCTTTTCCAATTAATCTGTAGTAGAACAAAGACTTATAAAAATTATTGTTTATTTTTTTCATTCTTACTGAACTGTAACCAAAAATCGCCTATTGTCAGCAAAATCATTTGACTTAAGGTTAATTGTTTGATAAGATTCTTATGTTTGTAATTGATTTATAAACCGCACTAAAAAGGTAAAAGAGGTTTATCCCACCTTAAGGGCGAGTCTTCAAAAAAGAAACGGAGGAAATTAAATTAATGAAAGCTGTATTTATAACAGGCGGAAAACAATATTATGTATCCGAAGGTGATGAAATCTATGTTGAAAAACTAGATACTCAAGATGGAGAAAAAATTGATTTTACTGAAGTTTTAGCAGTTGGTGAAAAAACTGGAACCCCATATGTAGATGGTGCCAAGGTCGTTTGTGAAGTTGTTAAAACTGGTAAAAGAAAAAAGATTATTGTTTTTAAGTTTAAAGCGAAAAAGAAATATCGCCGAAAACAAGGTCATAGACAACCATATACAAAACTAATTGTTAAAAAGATTGTTGGTTAATTATGATTAAGGTAAAATATACTGATAAGATGATTACAATCACTGGTCATGCAAACTTTGCTGATTTTGGCAAAGATATTGTCTGCGCGAGCATATCATCAATAATAATAACAAGTGTTAATAATATGATGACAATTGATAACCAAAGTATAGATTATACTGATAATAATAATAAATTAATAATCAGGATAGTTAAAGAAAATGAACTTTTAATTAAATTATTTAATAATTTAATAAATTTACTTAAAAACTTAGCTGAAGATTATCCAAATAATATAAAAATAGAGAGTGAGGAATAATTAATGTTATTTATAAAATTAAATATTCAACGTTTTGCTCAAAAAAAAGGACAATCATCTACTCAAAATGGTAGAGATTCAATTGGAAGAAGATTAGGCGCTAAACTTGCTGATGGTCAAATGGCAACAGCTGGAGCGATAATTTATCGTCAAAGAGGAACAAAAATTCATCCAGGAACAAACGTTGGAATTGGGAAAGATCATACTTTATTTGCTTTAATTGAAGGAACAGTTAAGTATGAAAGATTAGGAAGAGATAAGAAAAAAGTAAGTGTTTACGCAAAGTAACACTTACTTTTTTAAAAAATTATGATATACTTTTTAAGTAGGTGGTAAAGTTGAAAGACATTTTAATAAAGATACATGAATATAGTTTAGAAGAAATAATGAGTGAAAGATTTGCTCGTTATTCAAAATATATTATTCAAGATCGGGCAATACCAGATATAAGAGATGGATTAAAACCAGTCCAAAGAAGAATTATCTATCAGATGTATCGTGATAAAAATACTCATGATAAGCAATTTAAAAAATGCGCTAATGCGGTGGGTAATGTTTTAGGAAAGTATCATCCTCATGGTGATACTTCTATTTATGATGCCTTAATTAGGATGAGTCAAAATTGGAAGCAAAATCACATTTTAGTTGAAGTTGATGGAAATAATGGTTCAATTGATGGGGATTCAGCAGCTGCATATCGTTATACAGAAACAAGACTTGCTAAAATTAGTGAAGAGTTATTAAAAGATATTGATAAAGATACAGTTATTATGGCACCTAACTATTCTGATACATTACTTGAGCCAACAGTCTTACCAGCTAAATTTCCTAATCTTTTAGTAAATGGCGCTAGTGGGATAAGTGCTGGGTATGCAACAAATATTCCTCCTCATAATTTAAATGAAGTAATAGATGCAGTTATTAAAAGAATTGATAGTCCAAACTGTCAATTAAACACTATATTAGATATTGTTAAAGGACCTGATTTTCCTGGTGGGGGAATAATTCAGGGAACTGATGGAATCAAAG
Source organism: Bacilli bacterium (assembly GCA_028703035.1). Taxonomy (GTDB): domain Bacteria; phylum Bacillota_I; class Bacilli_A; order RF39; family UBA660; genus DUUS01. Next base: position 2,458 of record JAQVNR010000051.1, read on the forward strand.
ATGCTTTTACTAAAGGAAAGGGTCGAGTAATTACAAGAGCCCGCTATGAGTTTGCTAAAAACAAAGGTAAAAAACAAATTATTATCACCGAGATTCCCTTTGAAGTTAATAAAGCAAATTTAATTAAAAAAATTGATGATATTAGAATTGATAAAAAATTAGATGGTATAGCTGAGGTACGTGATGAATCAGATAAAGATTCTAATTTAAGAATAGCAATTGATTTAAAAGCTACCGCTGATCAAGATTTAGTTATTAATTATTTACTTAAAAATACTGATTTACAAACAAGTTATAATTATAATATGGTTACGATTGTTAATAGGAGACCTAAACTTCTTGGTTTAATTCCGATAATAGATGCCTATATTAATCACCAAAAAGAAGTTGTATTAAAAAGAACTAGCTTTGATCTTGATTTTGCTAAAAAAGAAATGCATATTACTGAAGGACTTGTTAAAGCTATTAGTATTTTAGATGAAGTAATCGCGTTAATTAGAGTAAGTAAAAATAAAAGTGATGCAATAACAAATCTAATTAAAGAATATGATTTTACTGAAGCACAAGCTACTGAGATAGTAATGCTTCAGCTTTATCGCTTAACTAATACAGATGTTAAGGTCTTGGAAGAAAAACTAAAAAATTTAAGAAAAATTATTGCTGAGCTAGAAATGATTTTAGGAAATGAGGCAAAACTTAATTCAATTATTAAATCAGAATTAAAAAAAATAAAGAAAGAATATGGACAGTTGCGAAAAACAGAAATAAGTGCAACTTTTGAAGAAATAAAAATAGATGAGGCAGATCTAATTCCTAAAGAAGAGATTATTCTTGTTTTAACAAATGATGGATATTTAAAAAGAGTTAGTAAAAAATCATATGCAGCAAGTGATGATAAAACAGCATTAAAACCAGGTGATTTTGTTATTAGTTATATGCAAACTAATACTTTAAATAAACTCATAATATTTACTTCTTTAGGTAATTATTTATATATTCCTATTCATGAAATACCAGTTTGCAAGTGGAAAGAACTAGGTATTCATGTTAGCAATATAGTCGTCATGAACCCAGAAGAGAAAGTAGTTGGAGCTTATGTAATAAATGAATCTATTATTAATCCTGATATTACAATTTTTACTAAAAATGGAATGGTTAAAAGAACCCATTTAAATGATTTTATTGTTAGTCGCTACTCAAAATTATATACTGCCATAAAATTAAAGCCTAAAGATGAAGTAATAAGTGTTGCTCTTACTAAGCCTAATACTTTAATTATTACAAAAACAGGTTATTATTTAAACTATAGTTCTGGAGAAATTCCAATTACTAGTCCTAAAGCAGCTGGAGTTAAAGGGATTAACTTAAAAGAAGATTATGTCGTAGTAGGGATAAGTTATAAAGAGACAGGTGAATATCTAAATGTCTTTACTAATAAATCAACTGGTAAAAGAGTAAAGCTTGATGAGCTTAATTATTTAACTAGAGCTAAAAGGGGAAGTACAATTCTTAAAAAAGTAAAAGCAAAAAATTATTTAGTTCAAAATGCTTTCTTAACAGGGACTAAAGATATAATTGGTTTAAAATGTGAAGATAAAACTAAAACTATTAAAAATAGTGAAATTCCAATTATGGATTTAGTTAGTACAGGCTCGGTTTTAGCTAAAGAAAAAGATGTTTCATTCTTTTTACAAAAAGAATTATATATTTTAAAAGAAGAAAAGATGATATTAGATCAGGAAGCAAAAATAGAAGCTAAACAAATGAATTTTATTGATGATTTTAAGTTATAATAAATAACCACCTATTTGAATAAGATAAAATAGGTGGTTTTATGAGTAAAAAAGAAGAATTTAAAAATTTTGTTAGAACTAGACCAGAGTTAGTAAATTACGTTAAAAATAAAGAAAATACGTGGCAAGACTTTTATGAAATATATGATATGTATGGTGATAATGATAGTGTTTGGAGCAAATATAAGGAAGAATTTACTGTGCCAGATGAAAGAGCTGCGCCTCTGAATGAACTTGCTAACCTTGTTAAAGGTGTGAACATTGATAATGTTCAAAAATATATTAATAATGCCCAGAAAGCAATTAATGTGATTCAAGAATTAACAACAAAAAGTCCGGTAGGTAAAGCACCTACTGCCCCAATTAAAACGCCTAGGCCAATCACAAAATTTTTTGGAGATTAAAATGGACTACGAATTACAGTTTAAAATATATAAAGATAAGAAGATGGCTAAATATTTAAAGGAAAACTCAGAATGGTATAAGTATTTAAATAGAAGTAGTGATAACTATAAACTCTTTTTAAGTAATTATAAAAAATATAACCGGAGCCAGCAAAATGATAAATTTAATAATGCAGTTGATACGATAGATACGGTAAACTCAATATTTAAAATTCTGAATTAGCCATTGACTTTCGGTCATCTTATGCTTATAATTATACTAGAGAGTAGGTTTTTCCATGATTAAATTAAATAATAAAGGTTTTACATTAGTGGAACTATTAGCTGTTATAGTTGTTCTAGCAATAATAATGATCGTAGCGGTTCCAGCGGTACTAAATACAATGAATGATGCTCAAAGGTCAACATTTAAACTTTATGCAGAAAGAGTACTTAATAAAGCTCAAGAAAAATATCAAGCAGATTTGATGTTAGGAGAGACTGAAAACAGAACAATCGAAGGTAAGCACTATTGTTATACTTTATCTGACATGGAATTAAGTGAAAAGTCTACTTATGCAGGATATGTAGTAGTTGAGTTAGATAAACATTTAAAGCCAAAATTTTATGTAACTTTATCAGATAATAATTTTAGTATTGCAAACTTTACTTATACGATTTTAAGTGATGATCCGACTCTTGGTGAACCACTCTCTAATGCTGAAAAAATCGCTTTAATTTGCCCAGAAAATCTTCCATCACCATAATAATGTTTAAATCAAGAATTTCTTGATTTTTTTAATCTTAAATTATATAATTGCTTAGGTGATGCTAAAATGTTAATAATTGGATCTCATGTTAATTTTAGAGAAGAACAACTACTAGGTTGTGTTAAAGATATAATAAATTATGGTGGTAATACGTTTATGTTTTATACAGGTGCTCCCCAAAATAGTATTAGAAGAACTATTGATGATAGTTTAACTATTGAGGCTTATCATTTAATGAAAGAACATAATATTTTACTTGATAAAGTTGTATGTCATGCCCCATATATAATTAATCTTGCTAATAATAGTGATCCCCTAAAGTATCAGTTTGGTCAAGATTTTCTTAGAAAAGAAATAGATAGATGTAATCTTTTAGGTGTTAAGTATTTAGTTCTTCATCCAGGATCAGCTGTAAAATGTGAGAGAAATGCTACACTTTTTAATATTATAAAAGGGCTAAATAGAGTCTTAACTAAAAATGATAATATAGTTATTTTACTTGAAACAATGGCTGGTAAAGGAACTGAATTAGGTATTAATATTCATGAGCTTAAAACAATAATTGATAATATAACTTATCAAGATAAAATAGGAGTTTGTTTAGATACTTGTCATTTAAATGATTCTGGAGTTGATATTAAGACTTTTGATTTATATTTAGATCAATTTGATGAAAAAATCGGGCTTGATAAAATAAAATGTATTCATATTAATGATAGTAAGAATGAAGTAGGGATGCATAAAGATCGCCATGCTAATTTAGGTTTTGGGACAATCGGTTTTGATACTTTGATTGATGTAATTTATAACGAAAGATTAGAAGCTATTCCTAAAATATTAGAAACTCCATATGTAGATGATAAACCACCATATAAACATGAAATAAAAATGATTAAAAATAAAAAGTTTAATCCTAATTTAATTGAAGAAATTAGGTTAGATGATACAAAAAAAATATTCAGTTATAAATAACTGGAATATTTTTTTATTAATGCTTCTATTCTTAAATAACTATCACTTGAAAATTTATCTTGATATTTTGATAAATCAAAATTATTTGGTTTTGCTATAATATCTTGATAATTATTTTTAATAAAGTTATAAGTAAAGTCTAGTTCATTAGAAGTAAGATTTATATTATTATTGAGTGCAAAATTATTAACTTCTTCTTTAGTTAGTTTTTTTATATAGCTTTCGATTATATTAAACATTATCCACCTACCTACCATTATTATATGTATCTTGATTAGAAAATTACTTATACTAAAAATATGAAGAAGATATTAATAATAATTCTTGCAATTATAAATTTGATAATTATAACTAGATTATCTTTTTTATGTATTTATAAGAAAGATTATTATAATGATATTTTATATAAAAATACTAATCAAATTTTAGAAGGAATGACCGCACCTCGTGGGAGAATACTTGATATTAGTGGTAATATATTAGTTGATAATCTTGGCGTTAAATCTATTATTTATAATAAACTTAATATGAGTTTAAAAGAAGAATTAGAAATATCTAAAATACTAGCAGATGTTCTTGAAATAGATGTGACTCTTAGTCAGTATAATTTAAAATATTATTATTATTTAACAAATAAAGAAAAAGTAGATAATCTAGTAGGCGATTATATATTAAAGGCATACTCAGAAAGAAAGATAACTAGTAATCAGTTGTTACTTGAAAAGTTAGAATTAATAAATGATGCTGATTTACAAAATGTTAATAAAAAAGCTGCTTACTTTTATTATTTAATGAATAATGGTTATTCTTATCAAGATAAGATAATTAAAGAAAATGTAACCGATGAGGAATATATCTTAATAAATAGTTTAAATTTAGATGGCATTAGAACTGATATTACTTGGGAAAGGATTTATCCATATGGCGCTGTTTTAAAAGATGTATATGGTCAAGTTTCATCATATACCCAAGGAGTACCCGCTGATAAAATGGAATATTTAAATAAAGGTTATAAGCTTAATGACCGGGTTGGGATAAATAATCTCGAATATATATATGATGATTATTTAAAAGGTGAAAAAGCTAAATATAAAGTTGAAGATAATAAAATAAAATTATTAAGTAGTTATGAAAGAGGAAAGGATTTAGTTTTATCAATTGATATTAAGATGCAACTTGCGGTAGAAGAAATCCTAGAAAAAGAAATGATTAATGCCAAAATTGCGATTAATTCTAAATTTTATAATGAAAGTTATATTATTATAAGTAATCCTCAAAATGGAAGTATTATTTCTTTAATCGGTAAAAAAATTAAAGAAGATCAAAGCTTTATTGATTATTCTTATTATAATGCAATAAATGCTTATAACTTAGGTAGTGTTGTTAAGGGAGCAACTATTAGTGTTGGTTATAAAAATGGTTTAATTGATGAAGATACTAAAATTTTTGATTCATGTGTTAGATTATATGGAGGTAAAGATAAATGTTCATGGAAAAATATTGGTATGGTTGATGATATTCAGGCTTTAAAGATGTCTAGTAACTATTTTCAATATTTAATCGCAATTGGCTTAACTGGTAAAAAATACTCACCTGGTATTAAATTAAAAGTTAAAGAAGAACACTTTTCAGAATATCGTGGTGTTCTTGCTGATTATGGCTTAGGAAGTTTAACAAATGTTGATTTATCGAAAGAAGGAACTGGTCAAAAAAGCAGTGATTATACAGCCGACCAGCTACTTAATATATCAGTGGGACATTATGATACATATACACCAATATCTCTTGCCCAATATATTAATACTATTGCAACCGGCATGAGACGTGAGCTCTCCTTATTGAAATATGTTCTTAATCCCGATGGTAGTATCTTCTTGGAAAAAGAAAATAAAGTTTTAAATAAAGTACCTATTGAAGAAAAATATTTAGCTAGAATTCAAGCTGGATTTAATGCAGTTAATACATCAGGTACTGCTTATAGTTATACAAATCATAAGTTTTCATCAGCTGGTAAAACAGGAACTGCTGATTCATATTTAGATACTGATTTAGATGGAATAGTTGATACATTAACTAAAACAACGTCATATGTTATGTATGCTCCATATGATAATCCTGAGATTTCAGTTGCAATTATCAGTCCAAATATAAGTTATAAAAATAATACTAGTGCTTATCGTTATCCAATTAATTCTAGAGTTTCACGAGAAATCACTAATATTATCTTAATTAATGATTGAAAAAACTTGAAATCTTTAGTATATTTAAGATGGTGATAAAAATGAATAGCAAAACAGTAGTTAGTATGTTAATAATAATTATACTCTTTTTAAGCTGTATGACGTATTATAAGCTAAAAAATTTCCCAGTTAATGATTCTTGTTGTAAAGACATTAAAAATTCTACGAGTGATGTGTGCATAAAGTGTAGTAATTATTCATTACCAGAGAAAATTATCTATGTCTGGAAATTCTCTTGATATAAAGAGTTTTACTGTGATATAATACATAAGTCAAAGAAGGAGGAATATCATGGCAAAGAAAAATGAAAATAGAAATACTGTTGAATTAAAGTGTTCAGTATGTGGTTCTATGATTAGACCAACTGAAAAAAATAAAGTTAATACTCCAGATCGGATGGAAATTAATAAATTTTGTAAAAAATGTAATAAAAGTCAAGTATTTAAAGAAAAGAAATAGGTAATGGAAGATGAATATTAATATTAATGATATTAAAAATGGGATGACCTTAATAATTAATGGTAATTTATGTTTAATTCAATATTTTCAACATGTTAAACCAGGTAAAGGCCCAGCTTTTTGCCGAATTAAATTCAAAAATTTAAAAACTGGATCAATTATCGAAGAAACTTTTAATACTAATATTAAGTTTGAGACAGCTCATGTTGAAAAATTAAAAATGCAATATTTATATAATCAAGGTGATTTATATGTCTTTATGAATGTTGTTGACTATTCACAGCTTGAGATTAATAGTGAAGTACTTGATGATAATATTCCTTATTTAAAAGAAGGTTTAGAAATCGAAGTTCATATGTATGATGGTAACATTATTGGAATTTATTTACCTGATAAAATAGAATATGAAGTTACTGAAACAATTGATGCAACAAAAGGAAATACTACTAATAATGCTTATAAAGATGCAACTATTGAAACTGGTCTAATAGTTAAAGTTCCTTTATTTATTAAAACTGGAGAAAAAATAGTTATTACAACTAAAGATGGAAAGTATTCAAGTAAAGCTTAGGCTTTTTTTTTCGTTACAATTCACAGCCAAATGACAAAATAATTTATTGCATAAGAAAGCGGAACAATTATTGTTCTTCTTTTTTGTAGTTTAATACTTCTGTTAGAGTATAAGGGTTGCCATGCATTAATCTCTC
>JAQVNR010000052.1 GCA_028703035.1 Bacilli bacterium
TATAAAGAGTTATTAAATTAACAAATAAATCATTTATATCAGTTTCAACAATAAAGTCTTCTTTATGACTTTTTCCTGAAGATTCTTCAGAACTAATTGGGAATAATGTTTTTCTTGTAAAAGTAAAGCTATTTATACTATTATAATGATTATAAATAACATTTATTTTACTATAAGACATATTTTTTATGCCTTTTAATATTATTCTTTCAATTTTATACCAATCTTTATGGAATTCTTCTTTAGTAATTCTCAGGAGCAATTTTTCAGTAATATTTTTCATTTTTTTGCCAATTACTATTTTAAAATTGGCTTTAAATTTTTCCATATTATTATTTATTTCTTGGTTAAAATTTCCGCAAAATCCATAATCATTACCAATATATATATCTAATTCAGGTTTATGGGGATTAGGTTTTAAAGTCTTTTGGTCAAGAATGAAGTTTCGGTTATATAATATTGAACTAATCATATTATTAAGTTCTTTTTCAATTTCAAAATACTTTTCAGCTTTTTTCTTAGCTGAATCAACTCTTAACAAAGAATGGAAATTCATTACTTTTACAACATTTTTTATTCTCATTTTTCCTCCTCATTTATGAAAGAGAAAGAATCTATTATTTCTTCTTTAGTTTTCGGAGAATATTTATATTGAATTAAATTATTTAAAATCTTTTTGCCATTTTCTATTTTAGATTTTAATTCAATCCCCATTTCATCTATATTAGCAAGATCATAAACATCTCTTTTTTCCATATAACTTAATAATTCTCTTCTAACAACCGCCCCAAGTTTTTTCATACTCTCTTCTTGGACTGCCCCTCCTAAACGCGAAACAGAAAGACCATAGTCAATAGCTGGTTTTTCACCTTTATTAAAGTTTTTGGCCGATAATACGAGCTGTCCATCAGTTATTGAAATAATATTTGTTGAAATATAATCAGTGATATCTCCAGCTTTAGTTTCCACAACTGGTATGATAGTTATCGAGCCCCCATTTTTATGTTGACAACCTTTTTCTAGCATGCGAGCATGAGTATAAAATATATCAGAAGGATAAGCATCTCGACCAGGATTTTTTCCTGATATTAAACTTATTTCCCGGTATGCATCAGCATGTCTTTTTAAATCATCGATTACAACTAATACATCATATTTAAATTTTAAATAGTGCTCAGCAATTGATAATGCGACATTAGGTGTAAGAGACAACACTGTTGGTTTTTCGTCATTAAAAGCTACTAATATAATTGTATATTTAAGAGCACCTCTACGATATAACTCAGAATATATTTCTTTAACTTCTTTTTTAGTCTTGCCAATAGCAACATAAATACAAATTACTTCTTTTCCATTTTGATTAACTATAATATCTAAGGTTAACTGAGTTTTTCCAGTTTTTTTATCACCAATTATTAACTGTCTTTGGCCTTTTCCAATCGGATATATTAGATCTATGCCAGTAACTCCAGTTAATAAAGGTCTTTTTACTGAAATTCTATCCATTAATGAAATATTAGAATTTTCAACCTTTATTTTAATTAAATTATCAAATGTTTTCCCAACTAATTTATCAACCCCAAAAATATCAACTATTTTACCAATATAAAAATCTGATACATATGATTTAAACTCTTCACCAGTACCATAAACTATATCACCAACATTTATTTTATCGTATTCTTTTAAGATGGCTATAATAACAGTATTATACAGGATTTCCATGACATATCCAATTGCTTTATCTTCAATTGTAACTTGTTCAAAAAAACCAATATTTTCAAGCCCTTTTACTTCGATAATATAATCTCGCACGCGAACTACTTTACCAGTTTCGTAAACATTATCTTGACTGGCAATTTTGGCAATTTTATTATCTAGTTCTTGATTGACACAATCCATAAATAGCCATCCCCTTTCTTACGATAAGCTATAATCGTATATTTTATTTTTATATATTATTTTTATTCCTTTACATATTTTTTCATCATAGATAGTTTTTATTTGACTATTTAAATAATCATAATTTTCATCTACTTTACCAACTTTAATATAAATAGTAGGATCATTTTTTTGAAGTAAATCTTCTATATAATTTTTAAAGTCTATAATATTAAATTTATCACTCCCATATTTATCAAGATATTTTTTTTCATCTTCACCAATTTTTTTTCTTAAATAACTCATTTGTTTTTGGCTATCTAGTAAGTTAAGTTTATATATTAAATCAAAGTTTAATTTTTCATTAAGTCTTTGTAACCGGTTATAGGCATTTTCACTTTTAAAATTTATTTTATTATTTATAAAATCTATTATTATGTTTTTGTTGTTAACAGTAAATTTTTCATTTATTAGTTTATAATTTTTAAACATTGCCTCATCTTTATAGTTAGGAATTAGAAATTCATAGTATATATCAGAGAAAGCATTCTCACAATATTTATCAGCTTCCTTTTTTAATTTATTAGATTTTTTATACGGATTATTTAAATCTTCTAATTGTTTGCTTTTTAATTCAATAAGATTATCATAATCTTGAAGTTTATTAATAAAAATTGATTTTGATTGTTCGTGTAAAGTTTTTATTATTCTTTTAAGCATTACAAACATAAATGAAATCATAAATATAATTACCCCAAAAATAGTTATAATAATTATAATCATATTAATTTACCAATGGATTAAAAAATAATAACATAAATATAAAAGCAAATAAGAATAGTAATAAGATAGTCATAACAATTAAAACCGTCATAACTGAATGAACTACGTCAGCTTTTGTTTCGGGGTTTCTACCTACTGCTTCAGCTACCTTAGCACCTAAGATTCCAATTCCAATTCCAATGCCTAGAAATGCTAATCCTAGCATTACTCCTATTGCACTTACAGTTGATGATAAGATTGATTCCATTTTTTATTACCTCCTTAATAATTGATATATTTTGTCTTGGTATCATCATTAACAAAATCACCATTATATTTAGCATCTTCTAAAACGAGAAGAATTTCATAACCAAGATTAGATACATCAATATAGCTTTCCCATCCTGCCTTTGTTACTGATAACGACGTATTTATTTCGAATGATTTTAGTTTTGTATTATCTGAATATAAAGCTATAATTCCTGATTCTAATTTATATAATGGGTCTACTTTCAAAGTAAAATAAATCCGATTAGCACTAACTTTTGTAATAGTGATACTATTATTAGCCTTTTTAGTCATTACACTGACAATATCTTGAATTTCTTCGACATAATTATCGCCATTATCTTTATCGATATAGGAATAGCCTAAACTTACCTTATATTCTTGATTAGGATTTAAATTAAATAACCGATATTTAGTTTCCTCTTTATTAAGTTGAATTTTAGTAGTTATTAAACCATCATATAGTAGTAAAAAGACAGATTCATAAATATTGGCAGGATCAAATACGCTGTACCCAACATCAATAAAAGTAATACTAGGATTAATTTCATTTAAAATAACAGTTTTTTGATAATTTGTTTTTTTACTATTACTACTATTATTGCTGTTGCTACTGCTATTACTATTAATGCTGTTATTAAAATTACTTAAATTATTATCATTATTATTATTATTATTACTGTTTATATTTTTATTACTATCACTATTTTTATCTGCTAGTTTAAATGTTTCTTTATATTCATTAGTACTTCCTATTATTTTCTTCAAATTTATTTCATTGCCATTATAATTTAATTTTTCTAAAGCAACATCAAATATAAAGTTATTAGATTTTAAAATAATTGAATTTAAAGTTTTGATATTTATTTCATCATTTAATAAAAGAGCATTTCCTTGTTTATCTAAAATAATAAACAAGAACTTTTTAGCATGAAAATCTTTGTTTTCATCAATAATTTCTTTATCAACCATTAAATATTTTCGATCAGCTAGTTTATAAAATGATGGGGAAGCATTGTTTAATATTTCGATTTGACCACTTTTTTTAGAAACTGTTCCATCTACAAAAGTTTGAAATATAGAACCGTATGCATATAGTCTATAATCATTTGGATCAAAGGATATAGTCTCAGTTCCTAAATTATATTTCTGGTTATCTGCTTTTAAATAATAATTACTATCCCACCACTGAGAAACAGTTCCATTGTCTTTAACGAAAACTGAATTGTAATTTTTATCGTAAAAATATTTACCTGAAGAAACTTGATAAATCGTTTTATCATAAGAGAGAACTTTTTTTATTCCAATAGCAAATATAGTTACAACTAAGATAACAATTATTGAAAATAATATAAATAATCTAATGTTTTTAGCACCTAATTTTCTCATTTCTTCCTCCCTTATGATTTTAATTTGCTACGTAATTATGCTCGATTGATATTTGTTTAATAATTCTTTTATCATATATAAATTGTAATTCAATATGATATAACCCGCCACTTGGTAAAGTTTCATCTAATGTAAATAAATGATAATCACCAGTATCAGATTCTATATAAGTTGGTTTGAAAGATTCAGTTCCATTTAGAGCATGTCCACTAAAACTATAAATTGAATATCTGATTTCATCGATATGTCCAAGTTTATAGCTATTATAAAATAACAAATCTATTTTATTAAAAAAATCTTTATTCATTGATGTATATAAATTTCCAATATCTATTCCAGAATCATCTAAGGTGGATTTTACATAGGTAATCTCATATTTTTCATCATCAGTTAAATTGTTTTTTCGATCAATATAAGTTGTAACAATTATTTTATAGTTTTTTGCTCTTTCTAAATTTGAGATTGTGAAAGTTTTATTTAAAACATTGATTGAATATTCAACATTTTTATATAGCTCTGGAGTTATATCATTATTTGACCAATCTAATATTTTGATGTTATATGTTCCACTTTTAATAATTTTATTAATATCGGCAATACTTACTTTAAATTTTAAAGCTAAATCATCGGTTGCTGTTCCCACTATTCCAATAAAAGGCAATCTAAGTTGTTCTAAATAGAAATCATAACTTATTTCATCATTTAGTTCTAACTCAACTTGCTGGCCATCAATGGTTAAATAAACAACCGCCACTATAACTAGTTTATAACTAGTATCAAAAGTAATATCACCTCCTGGTGAACAAGGAATGGTTTTTTCCATTGAAGAAGAAAAAGGTGATCTATCATCTGTTTGATTCACTAAAACTGGTTCGATTAAGCCATCTTCATTTTCAACATATTTATATAATTCATATTTTATTTTATCATAACCAAAAACTTGATCAAGATTATAGGTAATAATCAGGTTTTTGTTATTATAATCTTCAGCTAAAAATTTTGTTTTTACATTTGTTATGCCAACTTCCGATAAAGTGGAAAAATAATGAATTTTAGTATTAGATTTAAAATCTACATCATATAATTGAGTTTTTTCAAATTCAGTACCATTGTTTACATTAGCAAATATTTTTATAGAATATTGAGTTTTTGGAATTAAATTATTTAATTCTATCTTATAATCTGTTCCCGATACTATGACATCTGTAGTACTTATTAATTCGCTTTGAGTTCCTGACTCATTAATTTCATATAACTCAACATAAAATTTATTATCTTCCATTTGCGAGGCATCAGCACCGTAAAATTTCAAATTTATTTGGGCAGATCTAAGAGTTGATACAATGCCTAGTTGCCCATTTTCATCTAATAAACTATATCCAGGAATAATGCTACTAAAATTAATGTTCTCAGTTCCATCCACTTTTAATGGAGAGATAACTAATTTTTTGGGTAATAAATAATCATAACCAAATAAAATACCTTTTTCATCAATGATTGTTTGTAAATTTTTATTTAAATTAGAACTTAAATTATTTAATTTTAGAGTTGTATCAGTTTTCGTCATATTATATATCGAACCACTAGCAGTTGCTCTAGTACTTAAATTATTTAGATTATTGATTATTAAATATTCCCCACCTAATCCATCTCTTAAAACTTTTTGCAACGCTAGTTTTGAACCATTTATATCAAATCCAGCAATTCCGCTATCATAGTATGCATCAACATTTATTGATATATTTTGACCAATTAATTCTTTTAAATCAGCTAAATCGATTATCACTGTACCATTATCATCTAATTTTAAATGGTCTTTTACAATTGTTGTCTCTCCGGCTTCAAATGTTACCCTTATAGCGGCAATTCTTTTTGTATCAGCGTAATTCACATCAAAATCAACAATACTTATAATCAGACGATTGACATCCTTTACTACATGAAAGGTAAGTTCTTTTAAGCTATATTGAGATTCAAAGTATTGCTCGATTAATTGTTTTCGAGTTATAGACTCGGAATTTTTGATTAGGGCCTGAGAAATTTCTACATCTAAATAACCACTAGATAAATCAGGTAATTTAGCTGATACAAAAGATGAAGTAGATGGTGAAAATTCTACAGTACTTTTTTCAACCCCATTTATTTTATTATAAAATAAATTAGTTACAAAAGTATTATCTATATCATTAATCATATATTTTATAGTCATTGAATCAGTTGTAGTAAGCGAAGGATAAGCTTTTATCCTTGATTCCTGCTTCATAGGAGAAACAATATCCGAACTTAAAATTAAATCATTATTATCAGAATGGGGATATTTGGTTTCAGCAATTCCATCAAAATTTAAATCTAGATAAGCTTCATAAGTAAAATAATAATTATTACCTCTTCTAAAATCATTATCTACTGTTTCATACGAAGTACCATCTTCTAAATAAAATTCGGCGGAGTTAATAATTCCTGTAGAATCTACTGTAACTATTTCACCTTCAGGGTTAATTATTTTCCCCGTATCAGCATTATATATATAATATTTTAAATACTTAGCATACTTCCTGCTATTATCGTAGGCTCCTTTTACTCTATAACCTACAATAGTTTCTGGTTTTAAATCAGAGCGATATTTATCATCTGCATCTTTATTTCTAATAGGGTTTACATCAATTGCATCATTAATATCTGGTGGTAAATCAGGAACAAACCCATTTGACATAACGGTAATAATATTATCTTTAATTGGAATTACATTTTTATAATCTGTATAATCATAAGCATTAGCTATTTCTATAGTATAATATTCTTCTTGCATATCACTGTTAGTTACCCCAAAAAATTGCGGATTTATTAAAAATGTTTCATCATAGTATTGTTCTTTTAAATCACTTACATATGGGGCTAAGTTACGATCAACTTTCTTAACTGACTTAACAAGTTTTCCTGAAGTAGTTTTCCCAGAATATAAATTAAATATTACCTCTGTCATTGTACTGGCTTCTAATAAATTATCAGCCCCTTCGTTTCCATCTAAATTAGTTTCAACTGCAAATGCATCGGTTACACTATTTGTATCAACATCAAATTTAGCGAATAAATCTTTTGTCTCTTCAGTTTTAACTATTACACTCCCAACAAAGCAATTATCAATTGCTTCATTACCATCTTGCAAGTTCACCGTAGCATAAACTGAAATTGTATAGGTTTCATTTGCTCTTAAATTATTTACTGCAAAAGGAATTGACAAATTTCCCTGGGTCGTAAATGATTTACTATGTCCAGTTGAATTGGCATAAACAATCGTAATTAAATTATTATCTAAAGATATTGTATTTCCATCATCATTTATTATCAAATTGCCTTCAATATTTTCAAATGTTATGTTTGCTGGTTCAAAACGAAGAGTCGGAAATTGAACTCCATCCATTTTAAAGATCGTACTAAATTCACTATTATACTCAATATATTTTTCATTATCATAAAACTCGGCTATTACCTTGAAAGTATAAGGAACACCTCGAAAGAAAGTGTTTTCATCAACGGGAACATCAATCGATATAGGTTGATTTTTTTCAATTACCGCTACTGGTCCAATACTTTCATCTGTTATTAATCTAGCATCATAAAT
Source organism: Bacilli bacterium (assembly GCA_028703035.1). Taxonomy (GTDB): domain Bacteria; phylum Bacillota_I; class Bacilli_A; order RF39; family UBA660; genus DUUS01. The sequence continues at coordinate 7,943 of JAQVNR010000052.1, forward strand.
TGCATACTTATAATTTTCAATACCACTATCAACATCACTAACTCGATTAGCCTTTAAAGTAAAAACTCCGTTTCTTTTATCAATAATTGCTGATACGTTTCCAAAAGTAGGCTTATTTTTTAAAGTTTTACATTCATATTCTAATTCATACCCACTAGCAATAATTATATCTTCATAAACAAAATTAGTAATAATAACTTTATAATCAGTATTAGCTACTAAATCATCAAATGTAATTATTAATCCTTCTTTAGCTGCATTTATATCAAAATTAATTCTTTTAATAATTTCATTTACATTATTAAATAATAAAATTTCTGCAGATTTCACTTTTGAATAAGATTCAGCTTTAACCATAAAACTCAATTCTGTTTTTGTAAAATAATTTTTAAATATTTCAATTCCTATTAATTCGGTTCTAAAGCTTTTTACTAAGAAATCTCTATTATAAATCGTTCCATCTTTAATATATTCAGAATTAATTATTAAAGTATAATTAATATCAGGACTAAGGTTTTCTACATTAACATCAATTATGTAAGAACCAGAAGATTCTTCTTTTATATAAACAATTTTTCCAGATCCTGTCTCAGATATTTTTACGACGGTAGTTCCCATTAACATATTATTATCGTCAACTACTTTAATAGTAGATGATATTCTATTTGCATTAACATCCATATTTATAACTGAAAAACTAGGAAGATTCTTAACTTCATCATCTACTTCTACTTCTTCATAAAAATCATCGCTATCTTGAATTGAACCATCTTGAATTGAACCACCATTATTTTCATTTAAATTAGGGTCTTCCGCTTCTTCAGATACTTCTTCTTTATCATCTTCATCATTATCTATTTGAATATTATCATTAGAGTCTATTACAAGCTGAGCTAAAGAAAATTTAGCCTCGTCTTCATAATATATTTTGTTATCACTTAAATCTAATTTTACTTTTTCTCCAAAAAATATTAATGTATCTGATGATATTGTTTGAAGTGATACTTCTTGATTTTCTAATCGAATGATATCACCATCAACTATATTTAACTCTAAATAACCATTTATATCCCTTTCATTATCTGGGGTTTTTAATTTTAAATTTTTAGACACTAAAAGATATTTATTATCAGATATTTTTATAATAAAATTAGTAAAATTAATCTTATGCCCAGAATTGGTTACTGAATATACCCCATTTGAATATTCCATAATTTTTTCTTCAAAAATATTATAATACTTTAAAGTATCATTGTTTAATTCATCGGTATTTATAATAACACTTTTCTTTAATAAACTTATTGATCCATCTAAATAATGCAATATATTATTATTAGCAACTGTCACTTCATTATTATCAATATCAGAAAATATAATATTAGATGGGTATTTATGTTTATATTTTTTTCCTAAATCAAAATAATACTTTATAGAAGCTTTAGAATTAAGAGTATTATTATAATTTAATATATATCCATCTTTATTAAAAACTTTATATTGTTTACTATTTCTATCATAAGCTAAATATAAAACAGTTCCAATCATTAATGTTATTGATAAAATAATAAATGCTATTTTATATTTCATAAACAATCACCTTTCATCTGCCTAAATTAAAATTTTAAAATTTTACTTCAGAACAATTTTCTTTATGCTACTTCTTTTCAATAATAACATTTAGTTCGACATAAATCAACAAAATAACGTAACTATTCACGGAAATATTATGATTTAAAGCAAGAGTTTACAGTAAAGGCTTGCTTTAAAAAGTGGCCGGTTTTAAATTTTATTCTTTAAACTATCTTATAAGAGGCTTTAAAACATAAAATAAA
>JAQVNR010000003.1 GCA_028703035.1 Bacilli bacterium
TATGCAATCATTAGAAGCTGTGCTTCCACATATTCTAAAAATGACATTAATTTATTTGATGCTTTTAAGAATGCTTTAAATAATAATCCTATTATTATTTGATTTGATTACCTAAACTGTAACTAAAAAAGAAGCTATTTCTAATTTAGTGATTATTGATGAAAAAATAGCTGTTACTTATCTGTCTTTTACAGATATAACAAGTCATCCATATGATGTCCCTAATGATTTTGTAAATCTTGGAAGAAATATTAAAAACATTGAAATAAGTGTAATCTTTATTGAAGAAAAACCAAATACTTATAAGGTTAGTCTAAGATCAAAAGAATACTTTGATGTTGCAAATGTAGCTAAGAAATTTGGTGGTGGTGGCCATAAATTTACTTCTGGGATTAGATTTAAAAATAATTATGAGAAAACAAGAAGAGCTATCATAAATGAAATAAAAAGAAATTTAGAATAACTTTACTTTTTTGAGTTAATGTTATAGAATATATATAGATGAAAATTAACAGGTGATTATATGAAAAAAACCGTTGGTGATAATTTAAAACTATATAGAATGAGATCAAATCTTTCAATGTCAGCAGCTGGGAAAATACTTAATATGTCGGCTCCGGCAATTTTAAAATATGAAAGAAATCAAATTATTGCCTCTTTAAAAAGGCTTGAAGATTTTGCTTTGGCTTACAATACTACTATAGAAGATCTTCTTGATGTTGAAGATACTATTGAACTTAAATTCACTAATTTTAAATGCAAACCAAATACATCTGAAATAAAAAAATTAAAGATTAAAGATTTAATTATCTCAAAAGTAGATGCTTATTTTAACTTACTTAAATTATCAGAGATAACTTTTCAAAATAAATTTGGGGTTCATATGGTTGGTACTTTAAAAGAAGCTGAAAGCCTTGCCACTAAATTAAGAATATTTTTTACTGTTCCAATTAAAGATCCAATATCTAATCTTGTTTACTTACTTGAGAATAACAACATGATGATTATTACAATTCCTAGAAATGATGTTGCAAGTGATTTTATTGGTTTTTACGAAACAGTCAATAATGTTCCTGTTATAGCCGTGCCTGAGGCAGAAGACAGTTATGAACAGCGATTTAGCATTGCTAAATACTTAGGAGAATTATTAATTATTAATGATTATAATAAAGATGCTTTAACTACTCAGTTTGCTTTATCACTACTTATCCCTAGAGAATCAATAATTGAAGAATTTGATGAAAAAAGAATTAGAATAAGTTTTAGAGAAATTGAAATTTTTAGTAATAATTTTAGAGTAAGTTATAAACATATTATTAGAAGATTAAAGGAAATCGGAATTATTACTTCTAGCAATGCCAAATATTTAAATATTCATATTAATAAAAATAATATTAAAGAAAATGAGTACTATGAAGTTCCTTATTTCTATGAAAAATTAAAAGCCAAATTAACAGCAAGAGGAATTATTAAATAATGTAATATATTATTATTATTTCTTAAACGTTAGGTTTATTTGTTGTATTATTTTTTTGCATATCAGAAAGAAAATATTGAAAAAAAGTAGATGCTTATTTAGAATCCAAGAAATGTGCGACTCAAGTAATAAAACAAACTTTTTTTAATATTGGCAGGTTGTGGAAGTAATAACGCTAACTATGATTATAGTAATACTGGAAGCGGAAAAAATACTAATTCTAATGAAAACAGTTCTAAAATTAGTGATTTAGAAGATAATATTATTATTAGTGGAGAAATTACAGAACGAGGTAAATTAGTCATTTTAGCAAAAAATACTAATAATGCCGTCGTAGATATGGATTTTGAAGTAGAGTTTTACGATGTTAACGGAACAATTGGTGGTAGTGACAGTGACAGTTTACAAGCTGTTGGAGCCAATACTGAGGTAGCTGTAGAAATATATTCAACACCAGATAATTTTGATAATTATAAAATATATATTGATGTAGAACCGTCGGATGTAATTTCATATTTTGACAAAGTTGAATTAACACACAATAATACTGGAAAAGAAATAGCTGTTCAAGTTAAAAACAATTCACAAGATATGATTGAATATATTACTGTTTCCATTGTTTTCTATAAAAACAACAAGGTTGTAGGTATCGAAGAGGATATTGAGTCAGACATCAAATCTAGTCGTTCTGCAAATTTTGTTTTAAACTATCCATATAAAAAAATCGGTTATGATAAAGTCGATTTTGATTCCTATAAAGTTTTTATAACTGAAGCTTATTCATATAATTGGTAGATTATAAAACTTGCCTGAAAGCGAATTTATCGCTTTTTTTATTGCTTTCAATAAGACCTTAGCTCATCTCAATACCACGGCTCATTTTCTTCTTTTAAAATATGATTCATATGATAAGATTAGGTAAGTTTTTATACCACATCCATGTATATGCCATTATACAAAGTATTAAACTTTGAGACGGATAGTAAAAATTACTTTGCACTTATATTAATAGGCTAACCTATTTTAAACTCAATATTAAATAGGAATGTTCACGAATCAATCAGACAAAGAATAACTAAAACATTATTAACAAAAGCTCAGCTGTTGCTTATAAAAAGTAAAAGAAGTAATCGATAGTGATATAGTAGATGCATTAATCAATTATAGGTTAATTTAAAGTTTTAGTAAAATAGAACAATAAATTTATTTCTGAAAAGTGTATATTAAAACTCTTGAAAAGTGTATATTAAAACTCTTAAAAAGTGTATAATGATATGGTATTATGTAAGAAAAGGAGATGAAAAAATGAGTTAAAAAAAAGAAGGTTACAGTCCTCGTCTTATTGATGAAAAAATATTCAAATACTTAAATATATTTGGGGCTTTATCAATTACTGGACCAAAATGGTGTGGTAAAACTTGGACTAGCTTAAACCATGCTAAAAGCGTAACATATTTAACTGAAAAAAGTTCAAGGGATTTAGCTAAAATAGATCCGCAATATATATTTACTGAATCTAGACCCCAGCTAATTGATGAGTGGCAACTAGTGCCTAGTATTTGGGATTCAGTGAGACACGAATGTGATAGTGATAAAAAAAAAGGGAAATTTATATTAACTGGATCAACTTCGCTTGAAAAAGAAGACAATGAAGAAGAAGTCTTCCACTCCGGAACAGGGAGAATTGCTAATTTGAAAATGTATCCAATGAGTTTATATGAGTCTGGTGACTCTACAGGAGAAGTTTCTATTACAGATATGTTAAAAAAAGAGGTTATTCCTAAGTATATTGGAAAAGTTGGGTTAGATGAAATTGCGAACTTAATAATTTGTGGAGGTTGGCCTGAGGCAATCAATATGAATTCATCTGAAATAGGAATAATTCCCAAAATATACTTGGAGAGTGTAATTAATAATGGTATAAATGAAAGAAAGTCGGTAAAAAGAGATAGTAATAAAATGAGAATGTTTATTAGATCATTATCTCGAAATGAATCTTCTGTTGCTGGTGTAAATACAATATTAAAAGATATAGCTGAGTTTGAAATAGAAGAGAAATTATTACAAAGTAGAGTTACAGTTGCTGAGTATACCAATGTTCTAGATAATTTACATCTAATTAATAATCAAGAAGCGTTTTCTATAAATTATCGCTCTTCTAAAAGGGTTGGTAAATCACCAAAAAGACATTTAGTAGACCCGTCGCTTGCGTGTGCTAGTTTAGATTTATCGGTAGATAAATTATTATATGATTTAAATACTTTTGGAATTATGTTTGAGTCTCTTGTTGTAAGAGACTTAACTATTTATATGGATTATCTAGATGGTCGTATATTTTATTTTAGAGATAATACATCTGGTGATGAGGTTGATGCAATACTTGAGTTTAGTGATGGAAGTTATGCGGCAGTCGAAGTTAAACTTAGCTCATATTCAATTGAAGAAGCTAAAATCAGTCTTCAAAAATTTTATAATAATGTTTCAAAAAAACCAAAATTTATGTGTATTATAGTTGGGCATTATGAAGCTGTGGTTTATGATAAAGAAAATAATATATATATTATTCCTATTACTTCATTAAAACCTTAAAATATAGGTTATAAAGGCGATATGCCTTTTTATTATGCCAAAATAATGATATAATGTAAGCAGAGAAAGTAGGAACATGATGGAATATTTAGACAAATTAAATAAAGAACAAAAAGAGGCGGTTACCCATAAAGATGGCCCAGTTTTAGTTATGGCTGGAGCTGGCTCTGGTAAAACAAAAGTATTAACTACGAGAATAGTTTATTTAATTAATGAGGGAGTTCCTGATTATAATATTTTAGCTATTACTTTTACTAATAAAGCTGCTGCTGAAATGCGGAGCAGAGTATATAACATGATTGGCCCAGTTTCTTCATTTATTGGAACATTTCATTCCTTTGGATTAAGAATCATTAGAGAGAATTATAAGGAATTAAATTTATCTAGTAATTTTACAATTATTGATAGTGATGATGTATTATTTATAATAAAAAGAATTTTAAAAGAAAAGGATTTAGATTCTAAACAATACAGCCCTTTTTATATAAGAAATAGAATAAGTTTTATTAAAAATCAAATGTTAAGTGATCGTGAACTTGATACTTTATTTAATACGGAGTTAGATAAAGTAATAGTTGATATATATAATGTTTATAAACAAAAATTAATTAATAATTCTAGTGTTGATTTTGATGATTTATTACTTATGCCCGTTCAATTATTTTTAAAAAATAAAGAAATACTAGCCCACTACCAAGAGAAGTATAAATATATTTTAATAGATGAGTATCAAGATACTAATCCTGTTCAATATAAATTATCAGTGTTGTTATCAAATAAGCATAAAAATATATTTGTTGTTGGGGATATGAATCAAAGTATTTATGCTTTTAGACAAGCTGATTATCGTAATATTATTAATTTTGAAACAGATTTTAAAGATTGCACAGTTATTAAACTTGAACAAAACTATCGCAGTACTAATACGATATTAGATGCCGCTAATGAAGTAATTAAGCATAATAAAGAAAGAAAAGATTTAAGACTATATTCAGAAAAAGGTGGAGGTCTTAAAATTAAATATTTAAGAAGTTATGATGAAAAACACGAGATATCTTTAGTAATAGATGAAATTAAAGACTTATATAATCAAGGTACTGAATATAGTGAAATGGCTGTTTTATATCGCACTAATGCTCAAGCTAGAGTTATCGAAGAAGTTTTTTTAGGAAAAGGTATTCCTTGTAAAGTGTTTGGTAGTTATTTCTTTATTGATCGAAAAGAAATCAAGGATTTAATTGCTTATTTAAGACTTATTTATAATGAGAATGATGAGGTTAGTTTAAGAAGAGTTATCAATGTTCCTAAAAGAGGTATTGGTGAAGTTGCAATTAAGACACTTGAGGCGACCGCTTTAAATAATAGCCAATCTATGTTTGATTCTCTTACAACTAGAAAAGAATTAGAATTTAAAGATATTATTCTAAAACTTAAAAAAGTGAGTGAAAATTCCAGTTTAACTGAGCTTATTGATTCAGTTATTAAAATTTCAGGCATGAAAAAAGCTTTAGAAGAATCTAAAAATTTAGAAGATGAATTAAGAATTGATAACTTAGAGGAATTTAAAAGTATTAGTACTTCTTATGAAGAAAGAACTGGTTCAGTTCATTTAGGAGATTTCTTAGAAGAAATAACTTTAATGAGTGATGTTTCCAATCATAAGAGCGATGGTAATGAAGTAACACTTATGACCCTTCATAGTGCGAAAGGTTTAGAATTTAAAATAGTTTTCTTAGTTGGAATGGAAGAAGGATTATTTCCTCATGATATGTCATTAAGAGAAGGTAATCTTGAAGAAGAAAGAAGACTTTGTTATGTTGGTATTACTAGAGCAAAAGAAAGATTATATTTAACTAATGCTAAAAGAAGACTTTTATACGGTAGAATTCAGCAAAATATGCCATCAAGATTTATATCAGAAATAAATGCTAAACATATAGAAACTAATGAGGTATTTAACGAAGTTAAACCTTTGACTATCGAAGAAATGTATACTGAAGATAATGATGATATAAAAGTAGGAACAGCTGTAAAACATGATTTCCATGGTTTAGGTGTTGTTGTAAAAGAAGATGGAAATTTAATTGATATAGCATTTAAAAGTGAGACTAAAAAATTTATGAAAAACCATAAAAGTATTAAAAAAGTTATATAATTAGGTTATAATAAAATTAGAAAGGCTTTTAAGTATGGAGGATAAATTTAACTTAACAAAAGAAAACAATATTGCTATTGCCAAAAGAAATATAGTTGATTATATTTGGAAAAGTGCAAATCTAGAAGGAATAGTAGTTAGTTATCCTCAAACCCAAGCTTTATATAATGGTGGGGTAGTAAATGGACTTACAGCCGGTGAAATAATTACGATTAATAATTTGAAAAGAGCATGGCAATTTATTTTAGATAATGAATTAAAACTTGATTTTTCGGTTCTTTTTCAAATTCATAAAATAGTTATGAATACTTTAGTAAATAGTGCAGGAACCTTACGGACAGTTCCGGTTAACATTGGCGGTACTGATTGGAAGCCTGCATTTCCGATTGCAAGCCAAATCAAAGAAGAACTTGAAGATGACAGAAATATCTCCTGAGATAATGAGGCATTATCTCAATTAAAAATAGTCTTCAACCATAATTTTATGAAAAATTAATTACATATTATGAAAGTAATAATAGTGCAGACTTAAAACAGTGGTTATATGATAATGCAATAGATGGAATAAATATTTAAGGAGGAAAACTTTATAGAAGCAAGATATATTGAATTAATAAATTTAATTAATCAGGCAAATTATGAATATTACACACTTGACAAACCAACGATGAGTGATCAAGAATGGGATAGTTTAATGAGTGAGCTGAAAAAAATAGAAGAAATGCGTCCTGATTTAAAACAAGCAGATTCTCCCACTGAAATAATTGGGGGAGAGGTAATTGAAAGTTTTCAAAAAGTTGTTCATCAAAATCCAATGATGAGTTTAGCAAATGCTTTTAATGAATCAGATGTTTTAAACTTTGATAAAAAAATAAAAAAAGATTTTAAAAATCCAACTTATGTAGCAGAACTTAAAATAGATGGTGTATCTGTTTCACTAAATTATGAAAAAGGTGTTTTAGTAAAAGGCTCGACTAGAGGCGATGGTTTTATAGGTGAGGATATTACTCATAATGTTAAAACTATTAAAACTATTCCTAAATGTTTAACAAAAGAAATTGATTTAGAAGTCAGGGGCGAGATTTTTATGCCAAAAAGTAGCTTTAATAAATTAAATGAAGATAGAGCTAAAGATAATGAATCACTTTTTCAAAATCCCAGGAATGCTGCAGCAGGGAGTATTCGCCAGCTTGATGCAACAGTTGCTAAAAAAAGGAATTTAGATGCTTTCTTTTATCACGATCCAAATACTGATTGTTTGACTCATTTTGATGTATTAAAGGTGCTAAAAGGACTTGGTTTTAAGGTCAATCCTTATATTCAATTATTAAATAATATTGATGAAGTAATGGATTATATTAATGATTGGTTGATTAAAAGAGATAGCCTAGATTATGAAATTGACGGAATAGTAATTAAAGTAAATGATATATACATGCAAAAAGAACTTGGAGCAACTGCCAAAAACCCTAAGTGGGCAACAGCATATAAATTTCCTGCTGAAGAAGTAGAAACAACACTAACTAATATTATTTGTACAGTTGGCAGAACCGGCCTTATTACTCCAAATGCTATTTTTAATCCTGTTAAAGTGATGGGATCAACTATTAGAAAAGCAACTCTTCATAATGAAGAATTTATCAGAGAAAGAAATTTAAAAATTGGTGATAAGATAATTATTAGAAAAGCTGGCGATGTTATTCCTGAAGTTGTTAAATCTTTAAAAAATAAACGTACTGGTAGGGAGCAAGAATTTAAAATGCCAGAAGTTTGTCCGATATGTAATACTAGTTTAATTAAGTCGAAATCAGAAATTGATTTAATGTGCCCTAGTGATTTATGTCCTGCTCGTAATATAGAGTCTTTGATTCATTTTGCGAGTCGCAAAGCAATGAATTTAGAGGGTTTAGGTGAAAGAATAATCGAAGATTTTTATAATCTAGATATTATAAAAAACTTTGTTGATATTTATAAAATTGAAAATCAAAAAGAAGAATTAATCGAATTAGAAGGTTTTGGGGATAAAAGTATTCAAAATCTTTTAGACTCAATTGAAAGATCAAAACAAAACTCCCTAGAAAGACTATTATTTGGTTTAGGCATTAAAGGAATTGGCGAAAAAACAGCTAAAACACTTGCTAAAAAGTATCAAAATATTGATAAATTAATAGAAACATCACTATGTAAAGAGATAAATATTCCTGATATTGGACCAATTCTTATTCAAAATTTATATGACTATTTTATTTCTGCTGAAAACATAGAAATAATAAATAATTTAAAAAAATTAGGAGTTAATACAAGTTATATTGGTGGTAATATTAAAGAAAATGTCAACTTTTTAAATAAAAAAATTGTTGTAACTGGCAGTTTAAAAAATTATACCCGAGAAGAAATTCAAAAATTAATTGAACAAAATGGTGGTATTTGGACAACTACTGTATCTAAAAACACAGACATTGTGATAGTTGGAGAAAATGCCGGTTCTAAATACGAAAAAGCTGTTAAACTAAATATTCCTATCTGGAATGAAGAACTTTTTGAATCAAAATTAATTTAAAAAACAAAAAAAATATTAGAACATGATATAATGTCTAGAAATTTACGGCACATTTTAAGCAAGCTTAAAATGTGTTATAAATTTATTGTACCTAATTGCGGATATAGGGGAAAGTATCTTTTTTATTTTCTTCTTTTTATAAAAATGTGTATAATATAAATAACACATGAGCGAAAGTTTTGTTTCGTTTGATAGTTACATATACTACCGCTCATGTGTTTTTTTGTGAAGTGTTTAAATCAATTTTATTAAAAATCAGTAAAAATTTTTTTTACTGATTATAGATTTTGCGTCAGCGATTTGGTATAATGTTTTCAAACGGAAGCCGTTATGTGTGAAAAGGAGGAATTATTTTATGAATGAACATATTCAGATTGCGCTGTTTTTCCCAGAAAGAATTATTTATGACCCAACAAGAGTCGCAAATGCTTTTTTGGAAAAACTGCCGGAGTTAAAACAACCAATTATATTACCGTTTGATATAGGGCCAAACCAAGAGGGGAGCGGAATTCCTGTTGTGGTTTTCGATCAATCTTCGGATATTAAATTAACGTTAACTTTTAACAATTTTGTTTTGACTTTATTTAACGATAAAAGAAAAGAAAAAAAAGAAATAATAAAGAAAATTTTTAATGTAATTAATGTTTTTCAGTTAAATTTTTCTAGAATTGGCTATGTTAACAACACACTTATGCCTGAATCAGATGTTTTAAAATTTAAAAGTGATAAGTTTAAAGACCCAGAAATTATAAAGGCTGAAGAGTTTCAACTTGGTTGGTATAACAAAATCACGATTGATGAATTAACAGTAAATTTTTGGCAAAGGTTTAATACTAACAAGTCAATATCAAATAATGTATTTGTTAGTTATGATTTAAATACCTTAATTGAAAACATACATGAAGTTGATTATAAATTTGCAATTAACTTTATTAATAATGTAGACAATTGGTTAAGTAAATAATAATTCAAAAAATATTGGAGGTGATGGTATGTTTGAATTATGTTACAATCCAACTTATACTACCGATAGCGTTACCGAATTTGACCAAATAAATAATCAAATTACTATCTGTAATGCTCCTAAATACAAAAGTTTAGAGGTAATATCTTTGAGTATTTATAGAATGACTAAAAGACAAAATACTGAATATAATATAAAAGAAGTATTGACTAAGACCGAAGGGAATTTAGAAAATATGAAAAATGAATATTATACTAGCTATAAATCAATTATTATAGATGGTAAACCAGTATTTTTATTAAAAGATACAATTTTTCTTGTAGAACAAACAAACGATGGATATTATTTCACTAATAAAGATTTAAATATTATTTCTAGTGGTAAAAAATTTGAAGATGCTGAACAAAATATGTATGAAGAATTTTTAATTCAATGGGAGTTATATGCTGTTGAAAAAGATGAAAATTTAACAAAAAGAGCTCAAATTATTAAAAAACACCTCCTAGAAAGTGTGAAATTATAGTGGCAATAAAAACACAAAAAATATTTATTGATTATAAATGGAAAAAAGACAGGAATTGATACTCATACAAGCCACGGACATAAAGAAACGGATGATATAATGTTAAATACAATGGCAAAACAAATGAAGATTACTCGGTCTGAGTTTAATCTTTTTATAAAATGTACATTAAGTGAAGAAGATTATAAAAAACTGTTGATTGAAAGAATTGATTAGTTTAAAGATAAATATAAAAAAATTGTTTATCTTTTTTATTTTTGGGAAAAATTCTAAATTGAATTATAAATCTTAATATAGTATAATAAAATTACTTAAGGGAGCTAAATATATGAAAAAATTCAAAAAGTTTTATAAAAACAATCGAATCTTTGTAATTCTTATGGGAGTAGCAATATTTTGTATTGCTGTAATTGGAGTAGTTTTTGGTTATATTATTTTAACCCAAAATCAAGGTGATTTATATGGTAATAGATTAAATGGGATTGAGACTGTTAAAATAGAAAAAACGCGTCTTACTGAACTAGAAGATACTATTAAAGAAGATGAGAAAGTTGAAAAAGTAACAAGTAGAATTAAAGGTAAATTAATATATATCAATATTTATTTAATTGATGGTAAGCTTGATGATGCTAAAAACATAGCAATTAAAAGTTTAGAATTCTTTACCGAAGATGAAAAAGCTTTTTATGATATTTCTTATTCTATAAATAAAACAGGTAGTGAAGAAGAAGTACCGTTTACAGTAATGGGTTATAAAAAAAGTGATAATACTATTATCTCTTGGACAAACTATAGTGAGTAGGAGACTATGATGAAAAAGAAGAAAAGCAAAATAATTGCTATTATAATAATTTTAATCTTAATAATAATATCTCTAACTATCTTCTATAAGTTTTATTATGATGTTAATAAATTAAATATTCAAGAAAAACAGTGGCTTGATAATAATAAATCAACTGTTATTAATATTAATGTCCCTAATGATTTAAATGTATTTGGATATAAAGGGGTTGGAGTTTTTTTTGATTTTTTAGAAGATTTTGAAAAAAAACATTTGGTTTCTTTTAATGAAGTTCCAATAGATACATTAAATGATTCACTTGAACTTGGCTTTGTTGCTTCAAAAGATATTACTAGTAGTGATCTTCCAATTTACAAAGATCATTATATTTTAATTGGTAAGAATGAAGAAGTAATTACTGATTACAGTGATATTGCCGGAAGTACGATTGGAGTATCGGCTACTATTTTGACAAGAATTTCAAATATTTATTCAGATTCAATGGTTTATACAACTTATGAGACAAGAGAAGAATTAATAGAAGGTTTAAACAGTGATGCTGTAAAGTATTCAATTGTTCCTAAAACAGAGTATTTAGATGTAATTCTTGCCAATAATTATAAGATAATTTATCACTTTAGTGATTTAAATTTAAATTATTATTTAAGATTGGGTAGTGATGAAGTTTTAAATTCTATTTTGACTAAATACTATAATTTTTGGATTGAAAATGATTATGAAGAAATATATTACGATTATTTATATAATTTATATGTTGAAAAATTAGGATTAACTCAAGCCGAAACCGATACACTCACTAATAAAAATTATATTTATGGATTTGTTCCAAGTAGTCCTTATCAAACTCTAGCAAGTTCTAACTATGGAGGCATAGCGATGGCTTATTTAAATGACTTTAGTAAGTTTAGCGGAGTAGAGTTTACTTATAATAAATATAAAACACCAGAAAAGTTAGTAAAAGGCTTTAATGATAATAAACTAGATTTAATGTTTGTTGATACAAATATAGAAATAGGTAAAAATAATATATATACTAATTTGAATAATATATATTATATCATTAGCCCACTTGAAAAAGAATTATATTTAGCTGATATTAAAGAAGCCAGCTTTGAAAAAATAACTGTACTTGAAAACAGTAAACTATATAGTTATTTAAATACAATTCCTGAGGCTAACCTTGAAGTAGTTGCTAGTGAAAAAGAATTATTTAAAGCCGTAAAAAATAAAAAAACAATTGCAATAGATGCAAATACTTATAATTATTATGTTAATCAAGAAATAAAAGATTATAGCATAGTATATACCGGATTTACTAGTCAAAATTATAGCTTTGAGTATATTAATAATACTGATGCTTTCTATAAACTATTTAGTACATATGTTACAAGCTTAGATCAAAAAAGTTTAATAAATCAAGGATTAATTAGTTATAAATCAGCTGACTATAGTGGTAATATTATTGCTAATATTGCTAAATATACACTACTTGTAATTGGATTAGGAACAATTATTTTAACAACAATTCATTACACTAAAAATAAAATAATTTTAAACACGAAGATTAAAAAAGATGAGAAATTAAAGTTTGTAGATCTTCTTACTTCTTTAAAGAATCGTAATTATTTAAATGAAAAGAAAAATGTTTGGAATCAAAATACTATTTATCCACAAGGAATTATTGTAATTGATTTAAATAAAGTTAAGTTTTTAAATGATACTTATGGGCCTGATGAGGGCGATAAGCAAATTAAAGCCGCAGCTAATATATTAATTAAGACTCAACTTGATAATTCTGAAATAATGAGGACTGACGGTAATGAGTTTATGATTTACTTAGTTGGTTACAGTGAAAAACAAGTTTTAAATTATATGAAAAAACTAGTAAGAGAGTTTAAACATTTACCACATGAACATGGTGCTGCATTTGGTTTTAGCATGATTGTGGATGATTTAAAGTTAATTGATGATGCTCTTGCTGAGGCAACAATTCAAATGCGTGAAAACAAAGAAAACCTTGGGGTTAAAAATGAAGCAAAAGAAAAATAAAGCCTATTTAAAAAGTAAAAAATTCTTTTTAAATGTCTGGAATATCATGGGGAAACCAGAAATGGCTGTTTTACCTGGTCAACTAGCATTCTTTGTTATTCTTTCACTTGTGCCAATTATTACTTTAATTGGTTATGGAGCAAGCTTCTTTAATATATCGGTGGATTCAGTAATGAATTTATTAGAAGCAAATTTTAATAAAAGTATTATTGAGTTAATCGAGCCGATAATTAGTGGTAATCCAATTGATTTAAAATTATTAATAATGTTTGGAGTTATGTTTTATGTAGCATCTAATGGGGCAGATTCAATTATTGTAGCTAGTAATGAAATTTATAATATTAAACAAACCTCTTGGATAAGAAGAAGATTTAAAGCCGTTTTACTTACTTTTGTAATCGTTATTTTAATCCTATTTGTGATGTTATTTCCAGCTTTTGGTTCTAAAATTATGGATGCAATTGACTATTTTAATATTAAGTCTACAATTGCAAGTGTTTTAGAAGTTGTGCAAGGACCAATATCATGGTTGATAATTTTTACGTTTTTAAAAATTATTTATACCATATCACCAGATAAACCAGTTCCTACTTCTGGAGTAAATATTGGGGCAATATTTTCAACATTTGGCTGGGTAATTGCCACATATGTCTATAGTTACTGGATAAACAACTTTGCTAGTTATGATATCTTCTATGCAGGATTGTCTAATATAGCTGTTTTAATGTTATGGATATATATATTAAGCTATATATTTGTAGTTGGCATGAGTTTAAATCATATAGCTTTAGAATCAGAAATGGAAATAACAGGTAGCTTAAATTAATAAAAATGACACAGTATAAAAATATGCACACGAGTATTACTTAGTGCATGATTACTGTTTTCGATACAATCCTACTTTAATATAATATAGGACTATTGAGAAGTAATATTTCGGCTCTCCAATTTTAGTGGAGAGCTTTTTTTACTTAATACCAACTTCCATAAAGTTAATTTTAGGATTATATTGATAAGTATTTAAAAATGATATATTATATGTAATTGAAAGGATTTTAAAAGGAGTTTATAAAAAATGAAGAAAAAAGTACTTATTGGTAATTGTTTTATTTGTGGTAAAACTTTTACTAAAACAACAATGAAAAACCATATTTATAAAGAACATAATTCAGGTGATGAAAAATGTTATTTAATAAAAGCAGAAGGTTATTATAATAAAAGTTATTGGTTATATTCTAGTATATCAATACATGCTAATTTAACAGAAGTGGATGATTTTCTAAGAGACATTTGGTGTGAATGTTGCCAGCATTTAAGTGCATTTACAATAAATAATCAAGAAATTAGTAAAAAAACTAAAATTGTTATGTTTTCTCTTGGTGAAAAGGTAGAATATCATTATGATTTTGGCTCGACAACAAAAATAATTCTTACAGTAATTGATGAAATATTTAGACTAAGACAAAGGGAAAAGATATGTTTAATTGGGCGAAATGTGCCAGAAGAATTTTTATGTAATCATTGTGGTAAACCAGCTGTCTATTGTGATTGCTTTGGAGATGCATTTTTTTGTGAAGAGTGCAAGATTAAGTGTAATGATGAAGTATATCTATTACCAATTACTAATTCACCACGATGTGGTGTTTGTGGATACTCTGGTGATTATGATAAATGGGATTTTAAACAAAAGTCATTTAATAGCAAAGAATTATAGTTTTTTTAAGAAGCAATTTTATTGCTTCTTTTTAACTCTTGTGATAAAATACTTGCTAGGTGGTTAAAAGATGAAAAAGATGAAAAACAAAAAATTAAAAAGCCGTGCAAGCGAGGATACTAAAGAAATAAAAACTTTAATTATAATTACTTTAATTATAATTGTGGTTTCACTTGGATTATATTTTTTATCTGATTCGCTAAATAATAAGAAAAATAAAGATGATATAACCGAGGCTGTCATTAATTATAAAGAAATAACAATCGGAACAATATTTACTAGACCATATAAGGAATATTATATTTTTGCTTATAAAAACGATGATGATAATGCTTATACGTTTGATAATCTTTTAGCAACATACGAAGCAAAAGAAAATCATCAAAAGATTTATTATGTTGACTTAGCAAAAAAGTTTAATAACTTCGTATTAAGTGAAGAAGCAAATAAAAAACCAACTAAATCATCAGAAGTAAAGATTAAAGATTATGCTTTAATATTAATTAAAGATGGTAAAGTATCTAAATATTATGAAAAAATAAGTGAAATTGAAAAGGTGTTAAGTTAATGCCTTTTTTCATTCAAATCTAAACAAAATTTTATAAATTCATCTAAATTGGTATCATGACATAGTATTAGTTTATTCATGAAATTTTCTAAATCAATATGATTATAATGTTTATATTTTTCATCACTGGGGAATATTTTTACATAATCTTTTTTCTTTTCACATTTAATCCCTGCACTTTCTAAAACAGGTTCTAGTTTTGGCGAATTGGCATATATATTCATATGCCCAGTGATTTAAAAACATCGTTTTATTTAAATAAGATTCTTTTTATTCTAGAGTGCAGTCATCTGTATCCATAATAATAAATATTTTAAAACTGTTAACGATTTTCATTTATCAATTTCTACATCCGGATATTTTTGTAAAAAACTTTTTTGATTTTTAAATACAGCGTTATTTAAGATGTTCATAACACTTGTAATTTGAATGCTGCATTCACCTTTCTTTTTACTAACAACATCGATTTTTAGTCTTAATCTTGATCTAATAAAGTTAAATATTTGAAGTTCTGATTTTCCGTGAACAAAAACAATAGCTTTTAAATAATTTAATTTAATTCTCATAAAACCTCTATTCTAATCTAAACTGTCTATTAGTTCATTAAAATCTATATTGCTTGCAAAAGGAATACCTCCATACATTCCCTTTAAATATTGATTTCTGACATTTAAATTATTTTGAATTCTTCCTTTAAAATCAGTGATTGGCAGTAATAATTTATTACCCAAGTTATCAATATTAAAAACATAGATAGAATTTTTAGGAATATCTGTTTCTAAAAGTAAAGTGTTATGAGTAGTAATAATTAATTGCCCTTTAATACAATTTTTAATGCTATTTAAAATCTGTTCTACCAAGATATCGTGAATGCCAAAATCTAGTTCATCAATAATAACAGTTTGCCCTGCACATGCAACAAGTAAACAAGGAAAAATTTTTAAAATGTTTTGAGTACCGGTTGATTCCAATTCAAAATTAATATCAATTAAATTATCATAAATTAATTTTTTAAAATATAATTTATATTTTATTTTATTTTCTTCATACTCTCTTTGATAATATACTCCTTTAATATCTGAGTATAAATTTGTGAAAAATTCATTTAATAGTGATTCGGCTTGGTTAAGATCTTTTTCTTGTTTAATAGTGATTTCCCCTTCTTCAAGGTTAGTAAGATATTTTAAACCAGTTGTTTCAAACCTTTTTTTATTTCCAATTTTGGCGATTGTACATATTTCCTGAATATAAGTTAAAAAATTAAATAAAGATTCTGAAGTTCTTTCTTTAACATAATCTTTTTTCTTATCTTCTATTTCAAAAGATAGTATTGAAAGAAAAGAATGTTTTCCCCAATATTTTTCTAAAATAAGATAAAATTCTGAAAAGAAATTCTTGTCAGTAAATAAATTATCATTAATTGTTATTTTATTACCTTTAGATAGTTTAAAACAAAAAGTTTTATTTGTATTAATGGCATAGTCTAAACTTTCATTTACTATTTCATTATCGTTCATTTCAATTTTATAAACGGCATCTTTATTATTAATTTTAAAGCCAAATTCTAAGACCATATTTTCTTTTGAATCAATAGTCTTATAATTAGCTATAATTTCTTCTATGCCCTTATAGCTTTCTTTTAGGTATTTAAAATAATCGTTTATATGCTTTGAAATATGATTATCATCAGAATTATTAAATTGTTTCATTATATCTTTTAGCATTTCACTAGATGACATTGTGCGAGTTGTTTCGTAAAGCGTATAAAATGCAGTAGCAAAATTAGATTTTCCAGCTCCGTTTTCACCATAGATTAATATTAAATCTTTAGGACGGTTTCTTGTTCTCATAAAATCTACTTCTAAATTAGTTAGTGATTTATAATTTTTTAATTTTATATATTTAATCATAAAATAACCTCTTCCCTACTTATAGTATATCACTTTTTAATAAAATGTATACATATTTATAGATATATTTATCAAAACCGTTACGTTTTGTAACATTTTTCAAAGAAATAAGTTTAGACAGAAAGCTGAGACTTTGTTAAATTGCCTATGTAATGTGTTTGGTATTCTGTTAAGTTAATGCCTTTTTTCTATTTGTTATATTTTAATTTTTCAAAATATGATATTATTAGATAGAGATGATAAAAATGAAGAAAACAAAGCCAACATTTGAATTGTGGGAAGTTATTATAATTGCATTAATAACTTCAGTAGTGATGAGTGCAACAACTGGGTATGCTCTTTTTACAAATAATAAAGTTAAATCTTGTTCAGCAGTTACTAATAACGAAAACTTAGGAGAGTTTATTAGTACATATAATTCTATAATTACTGAATATTACAAAGAAGTAGACGAAAAAGGTTTAGTAAATGCGGCAATTAATGGAATGGTTAATTATTTAGATGATCCTTATACAACATATTTAGACGAAAATAGTAAAGATTTACTTTTAGAATCTTTAAAGGGTGAATATGAAGGTATTGGTGTAGAGATAACCAAAAGAGAAAATGGAAACATTGAAGTTGTTTCAGTTTTTGAAGATACTCCAGCCTTTGAAGCTGGCTTAATGGTTGGCGATATTATCAAGAGTATAAATAATGTTGATGTCACAGAAAAAACTGCAGAAGAAGCAGTTGCAATTATTAAAGATAATAAAAACGTAACCGTTGTAGTCTTGCGAGGAGAAATTGAGTTATCTTTTAATCTTGAAAAAAAGACATTATATATTCCGGTAATAACTGCTAATATTTATGAAAAAAATGAGCAAAAAGTTGGCTATATTAGAATAACCAGATTCTCTGATACAGTTGGAAAGCAGTTTGCTCTAAAACTAAAGCATCTTGAAGAAGATGGTATAACTAGTTTAATAATTGATGTTCGTAATAATACTGGTGGATATTTAAAAGGAAGCACTGATATTGCCTCAATCTTTTTAGAAGAGGGTAAAGTAATTTACTCACTTCAAAGTAATTTAGATACTAAAAATTATAAAGATGAAACTAAAGAACAAAAAGATTATAAAGTAGGAATTTTAATTAATAAATCATCAGCATCTGCATCAGAAGTACTAGCTGCAGCTTTAAAATATAGCTATGGAGCAACCCTAATAGGTACGACTACTTATGGTAAAGGATTAGTTCAACAAACTTCAAATATTAATGATAAATCAATGATTAAATATACAACTGCAAAATGGCTAACCCCAGCTGGAGATTGTATTGATGGAGTAGGACTAGCTCCTGATATTAATGTAGAGCTTACTTTAGAAGAAGGCGAAATATTGACTGATGAAAATGATATTCAGTTAGAAAGAGCTATAGAAAATATAACGCAAGTAAATTAAAAATGGTTATTCCAACCAAAAAAAGGAAAATAAATTTAATGTATTAATTATCCAAAATATGTTATTATAATTAATACATTGGGGTGATAAGAATGAATTTAGAAGCAATTTTTAAAGATATTATTGAAAAGTCTAATATAGATACTATCAAAATAGCTAATCTTGTTATTGATTATTGTAATAATAATAAAATAGATATAACTAATTTAAAATTACTTAAATTACTTTACTTTATTAATATCGAAAATTTAAATAAAACAAATGGTAAACCTATTTTTAAAGAGGAATTTTTAGCATGGCGTCATGGGCCTGTACTTTTATCTGTATATGATTATTTTAAATTTGGTATTATTTATCCAAATATAAATGAAGTGGAAAAGATAAAACTAAGTTTTAATCAACAAATATTATCGACGATTGATGAGGTATTAAAAAAACTTGCTAAAGTAGAAGTTTGGAAATTAGTTGAAAAATCACATGAAGATAATAGTCCTTGGTATAAAGTATATCACGCAAATAAAGATGAACATGGAATATGCGAGGCTCCTATAAGTCATAGTGACATTTTTAATTATTATAAAGATATATGAAAAAATATCCAATTATAAATATGGATCCAAAAGGTGATTTACCAGAAAATTTAGGGACTAAGAAAAAATCTTTTGAAAATGTAAATGGCAAGAGAGCGCTTGTTAAAATGAATGTTTACAAAGAAATGCCAGATGGAAGTTTTAATGTAGAAGATGAAAGAAATTCGCATAATGTTTCCGAAAAATTTTTTTCTGAAATAGCTTTATTTCTTGGATTTAATTGTGTACACATAGACTTTGTGATAGATTCGAATTCCTTTAACTGGCTATCAAGTTATGATTTTAACAAAGCAGGAGTAAATACGTTCTCTGGTAAAGCGTTGTATACGATTCACAAACCTGAGATTATAAAAAGAGATTCAAAACACGGTATTGATAATGATTATCATTATGAAGATATCTTAAATATTCTTTATCATTATAGTTCCAATAGTTATAAATTAATTAGAAATTTTAATAAAATGATGATTATGGATGCTCTAACAGGAGAAAGTGATCGACATTATGAAAATTGGGGTATTGCTAAAGAAAACAACGAGTATTTATTATTACCGATGTATGATAATTCAGCATGTTTATTACATTCTGCTCGGAATGAACAATCTCTACAAAACATAAAACGAAAAGATTTTGAAAATTATTGTAGAAAATCTATTTCTAAAATAATGATAAATAATAAAAAAACGACTCATTTTGACTTTTTAAGATTATTATTAAGTAGTTTTGAAAGTCAAGAAAGACAATATTTAATTAGTGATATAACGCATTTAACTAAATTAACTAATGAAGTAATTCATGATATAGTAAATAAAGTTCCTGATATTTTTTGTACTAAAGAGCATAAAAAAAATATAATAAAATATATAATAATAAGAAGAGATTATATATTAAATATTGTGGAGGAAATATGAATAAATTGATTTTAATATGGCATAATGAAGGTTCTAATACAAACGTAATTGGAGAGTTAATAAAAGAACAAGATTATTATACTTTTAAATATACTAATTTCGAACTAAATGATTTACAACTTTTTTCAGAAAAAGGATTGTTTCCTGGCTTTTTTGATATTAATACTTTTTATAAAAGTAAATTTCTTTTTCAGAATATAAAAGATAGACTACCTCAGGAAAATAGAGTTGATTATTATAATTTATTAGAGCAATATAATATAAAAAATCCAAAAGATGAATTTGAAGTTTTAACAAAAACTGAAGGTAAAATAAATTCTGATAACTTCAAGTTTGTAACTCAAGAAAAACTATTTGAGTTACAAAAAAATCAATAAAGTATAAACTTTATAACTAAAACTGATAAAATTATTGTCTTTTCACTAGTGAAAAGACTTTTTAAGTGTTAGAATATAATTATGAGAGGTATATTATGATTAAGGAATTTAAAGAATTTATTTCTAAGGGAAATGTTTTAGATTTAGCAGTTGGTGTTATTATTGGGGCTGCGTTTAGTAAAATTGTTTCATCTCTTGTTGCTGATATAATAATGCCGTTCTTTGGAGTTATAACAGGTGGAATCGACTTTACTAGTTATTCTATTACTTGGAAAGAAGCTAATATAAATTATGGGATGTTTCTTCAAAATATAATAGATTTCTTAATTGTTGCATTCTGTATTTTTATGTTTATAAAAATAATTAATAAATTTCGTAAAACTGAAGAAGATATAAAAGAAGAAGTTAAGTCTGAAGAAGTTATTCTTTTAACAGAAATAAGAGATAGTCTAAAAAAAATTAATAAAAAATAATATAGTTTGGGGGAATTATGGAAATATTAGAGTTTAAACATTTGAAATTAAAAATAAGATTAGAACCATTTATTAATATTATTGGGAGTGTTTCATCTGGAAAGACAACTCTTTTAAAAATGATGATTAATAAAATTCCAAGTACTAGTGTCTATATAGATAATAAACCATTATCTTCTTATACTAATGATTTTAAAAAGAAAAACTTAACTGCTTGCTTAAATGATCTAAAATTTAATACTGAATATGTAAATGAAGAACTTTTATTTTATCAAAAAATCTTAAATGTTGAAGTGAGTACTGCTTATGATAACATTAAAGCTTTTGATATTTTTTTTAAATTAAGTGAGATTCTTGAGACAAAGATAGAATATTTAACAATAAGTGAAAAAGCATTAATAAAAATATTATCGTTACTTATCTTAAATCCGCGGATTTTAGGTATAGATACACTACTTTCATATTTACCATTAGAGATGAAGTTAAAAATTATAAAATACGCTAAAAACAATAATATCAGCATTATAAATATAACCTCAACGTCTGAAGAATTATTATTAGGTAGTGATATAATAGTTTTAGATGATTATCAAGTTAAAGAATATGATACTACTAAGAAAATATTGGAAAAAGAAAAACTTTTATTAGAAATAGGTTTTGAACTTCCTTTTGTAATTTCTCTTAGTAGTGGTTTAAATTATTATAATTTATTAAATAAAAAATATTATAGTAATAAAACCTTAGTGAGGGCTATATGGAAGTAATGTTTGTTAGAAAAATAGAAAATAATTATTTTAAAAATAAAAATATAATTGGGCTTATAGGTGAATATTCTGATTTATTATCATTGGTAAACAAACCAGATAAAATAAACACAAATTTTAACCAAACAGTTAAAAAGTGTCTAGGTAAAGAAACATATTTAATTGAAAACTTTTCTTTAAATAAAGATATAGTAAATAAAAAAATTAAAAATTTATCTCAAACAGAGTTAAAAATATTAACTTTAATAAAAACAATTGAGATAAATCCTGAATTAATTATTTTAAAAAATTTTGAAATAGGTATTAATGAAAAATATTTAAATACAATAGTTAAGTTTTTAAAAAATATTAATATTGAAAGAAAAATTAAAATAGTTGTTTTAAGTAATAATCCACTGTTTTTAAATAAAATAACTAAAACAATAATTATTATGAAAAATAATATTATTAAATATCAAGGAGAAATAATACCCGCTATTGCTAGTGGATTATTACCTAAGCCTGAAATTATTAAGTTTATTGATTTAGCTAATAAAAAAGGTGCTGGTCTTGATTATACATTAGATGGTAAAGAATTGTTAAAAGATATATATAGGAGTGTTTATTAATGATGCGGTTTTTAGCTGGTGTAAGATATGATGGAAGTAAATATTATGGATTTCAAAAATTAAAAGATAAAAAAACAGTTCAAGGAGAACTAGAAAAAGCAATAAGTAAAATTAATAAAAAGCCAACCTCTATAAAAGGTGCGGGAAGAACTGATCGAGGAGTTCATGCTTATAAACAGATTATTCATTTTGATTTAGATATTGATATTAGTCCTAAATCACTTACTAAAGCAATTAATTCTATTATTGATAAAGGAATATTTGTTAATTACTGCCAGGTTGTTAACAATAATTTTCATTCAAGATTTAAAGTTAAAAGAAAAACATATGAATATAGATTAAATATTGGCCCATTTGATCCATTAATCGATGATTATATTTATAATTATAATCACTCTCTAAATATTAATAAAATGAAACAGGGAGCTAAATATTTATTGGGTTATCATTCTTTTGAAGCTTATGTTTGTGGCAAAAGAAATCATTATAATACAGCTTTATTTTCAATAAAAATAAAAAAGAAAAATAATATTTTAATTATAACTTTTGAAGGACAAAGTTTTTACCAATATATGGTTAGGAATTTAGTTGGAGCCTTAATTATGGTAGGGGAAGAAAAAATAAAACCAATAGCTTTAAAAGAAATGTTAATTAAAAGAAAGAATATTTATCATTATAGTAATGCTCCAGCACAGGGGTTATATTTAATTGATATAAAGTATTAAACCTTTATAATAGACAAAACTTAACATAATTCATATTATATATAATTGAATATTCAATTATAGGGGGAGTTATGTTAAAAAAATTAATAGATGATGCTAAAAATATCCAAATAAAAGATCCTGCGGCTAAAAATATTTTATATGTAATATTTTTATATCCAGGATTTCATATTCTTATTTGGCATAGACTAGCACATTTTTTTTATAAAATACATTTTTATTTCTTAGCCAGGTTATTATCTCAGTTAGCAAGATTTTTTACTGGAATTGAAATACATCCAGGGGCCAAAATCGGCAAAAGATTATTTATTGATCATGGAATGGGAATCGTAATAGGAGAAACTGCAGAAGTGGGTGATGACTGCACTATTTATCATAATGTCACTTTAGGTGGTACTGGTAAAGATAAAGATAAAAGACATCCTACCCTTGGCAATAATGTTATGGTAGGATCTGGTGCTAAAGTACTAGGACCAATACTTATTGGTAATAATGTTAAAATAGGGGCTAATGCGGTTGTATTAGAAGAAGTAAAAGATAATACTACAGTAGTAGGAGTGCCTGCTAAAGAAGTTATAAGGCATTAATAAATTGATGTCTTATTTAGTTGAATTTATAATTATTACTAGATTTTAATTAGCAAAGTAAGCCAAAACAAAATAGTCAATTAAATGTATTGAATTACTTTTTTTATATTTTTATGGTTTTATGAGGTATAATAATACCTAGGGAAGTGATTTCATGGAGTGGACTGTTAATGGTCACCATATTTTACTAATAATTGGAGTTACATTTTTTGCTAGTTTACTATTAGTACCAATCATAAAAAAAACCGCTCTACATGTAGGAGCAGTCGATGTACCTGATGAAAGAAAGGTTCATAAAAAGCCAATTCCAAGGCTAGGCGGGCTGGCAATATTTCTTGCTTTTCTAACAGGTTATATATTTTTTGCGGAGCATAATGTTCAAATGTTGTCAATTTTAATAGGAAGTTTTATAATTATTTTATTAGGCATATTTGATGATATAAAGCCAATAAAAGCTAGATACAAATTTATTATCCAAATTTTAGCGTCCTCAGTAGTAGTATTATATGGAAATATTTCTTTAACAGAAATAAGCGCTTTTGGAATAAATTTAAGTTTTGAAGCTTGGAGCTATCCTTTGACAATAATTTTTATTACCGCTATTATTAATGCAATTAATTTTATCGATGGCCTAGATGGCCTTGCAGCTGGTGTTAGTACAATTTATTTTGCAACAATTGCAATAATTGCATTTATTTTAAATCGGATCGGCGGGCTAGATACCATATTATGTTTATTGATGTTAGGATCGACATTAGGTTTTTTAGTTTATAATTTTAATCCAGCCTCAATTTTTATGGGAGATACTGGTAGTATGTTTTTAGGTTTTATGATTGCAGTTATTGCACTTCTTGGTTATAAAGCTGCAACTGTTACTTCTTTAATAGTACCTATTTTAGTGTTGTTTTTACCAATAATAGATACCTTTTTCGCTATTTTTAGAAGGATTATTAAAGGAGAAAATATTGGTAAACCAGATAAGGAACATATTCATCATCAATTACTTAAGCTAAATAAATCAACTAAGAAAACAGTATTCATTATGTATGGAATCAGTTTATTATGTGCTTTAATTTCAATTTTTTATGCTCTGGGTGATAATAATAAGGCGATTCTTTTATATATAGGACTATTACTTGTAGTAGCGTTTTTAATATTTAAAACCGATATATTATTTAAACAAAAATAGTAAATTAAAATTATTTTCTTTTTTGCTTTATAGTTTACAAAAAAAGATAATTATAATGAAAAAGCAATCAAAAAATGATATTATATAGATGGTGAGAAGAATAATGAAAGATAATATTTTGGGTTTTGACGTTGTTTCATCAAATTATGAATCTTTAATACATAACATATTTATAGATATTAATAATGATGAAAAAATTTTTATAGTAAATATTAATCCTTTTATTATTATGAATTATTGTAATAAACCAGATATAATAAAAAAGCTTAATCAAGAGAAGTATCAAATTGCAGATGGTATCGGAATTGTTTGGGCATCAAAATTCAATAAAAGACTAATTAAAGAAAGAATTACTGGAATTGACTTCATGATTAAAATGTGTGAGCAAGCAGCAAAAGATTGTAAAAAAATATTTTTATGTGGGGCTAAGCCTGAGGTTGTTAAGAAAGCCAAAAAAAATTTAGAGATTAAATATAAAAATATAAAAATAGTCGGGACATGTAGTGGATATGTCTCTGAATTAGAAATGATTAAAGCAATAAATAAAACTAATGCCGACATTGTATTTGTAGCACTTGGTTCTCCAAAGCAAGAAATGTTTATTTTAAATAATAAAGAAAATTTAAAATATAAAGTTATAATGCCCGTAGGTGGGTCATTTGATGTAATTTCCGGTAATATTAAAAGAGCGCCAAATTTATTTATAAAAACAAATACTGAATGGTTATATAGAATCATAAAAGAACCAAAAAGAATAATTAGAAACTTTAGTTTAATAAAGTTTGTATTCTTAATTATTTTTAATAAAAAGAAAAAGGAGAATAATTATGTTAATTAAAAATATATATCATAATTTAGTAAAATATAAATTTTTATTAACAGAACTTGTTAAAAGAGATTTTAAAATAAAATATAAAAGAAGTGTATTAGGAGTATTATGGAGTATTTTATATCCACTTCTTATGATGAGTGTTATGGCTTTAATTTTTTCCCATATGTTTAAATTTAATATGGAAGGAGTTAATTTTTTAGTATATTTAATGACTGGTTTAGTAATATTTAATTATTTTTCTGAAGCAACTAATAATTGTTTAACTGCTATAACTGGTAATTTTAGTTTGATTAATAAAGTATATATTCCAAAATATATTTTTCCCCTTGCAAAATGCTTATTCGCTGGAATAAATTTCCTTTTCACTTTAATTCCATTATTCCTAATTGTATTTGTAACAGGTAATGAAATAGAAGGAACAAAATGTTATTTAAACATATATTATTTGATCATTCCGTTTATATTTTTATGTACTTTAATGTTTACATTAGGTGTTGGTTATTTTTTATCTACACTAACTGTGTTTGTAAGAGATGTAATTTATATATGGGGAATATTATTAACCATTTTAAATTATTTTACACCAATTTTTTATCCAATTGTAATTTTACCAAGTTGGCTTCAGGCTATAATAAAATTTAACCCTTTATATTTATATATAAATTCAATGAGAGAAATAATATTATTTTCTCAAATGCCAACTATTAAAACAATGATTGCAGTTTTCTTATCAGGATTTATTACTATGATAATTGGAATGTTTATATTTAAAAAGAAACAAGATAAGTTTATATATTATGCTTAAAAGAGGTGGATTATGATAAAAATAGAAAATGTATCTATGAAATTTAATTTAGGAGTAGAAACAGATAATTCTTTAAAGATGATATTTATAAGATTATTTAATCCTAAAAAAAGGAATAAAAAACAATATTTTTGGGCTTTAAAAGATATTGATTTTAATATTCAAAAAGGAGAAGTTGTAGGTATTGTTGGTGCAAATGGTGCAGGCAAAAGTACAATTTTAAAAGTAGTAAGTGGTGTTATGAAACCTACTAAAGGTATTGTAGAAGCAAATGGGAAAATATCACCAATGATTGAATTAGGAGCTGGCTTTGATGGAGAATTAACTGCTAGAGAAAACATTTATTTAAATGGTGCTATATTAGGATATTCAAAAGAAATGTTAGATGAAAAATTTGAAGAAATAGTAGAGTTTTCAGAATTAAGAGATTTTTTAGATGTACCCGTTAAGAATTTTTCATCAGGTATGACGGCAAAATTAGCATTTTCAATATCAACTATTGTAGATCCTGAAATATTAATAGTTGATGAAATATTATCCGTTGGGGATATTAAATTTCAAGAAAAAAGTAAAAATAAAATGATGTCATTGATTAAAGGTGGTACTACGGTTATATATGTATCACACTCTCTACAGTCGATAAAGGACTTATGCACTAAGGCTATATGGCTTGATAAGGGAGAATTAGTAATGATGGGAAATGTTAATGAAGTATGTGATGCTTATTATGATAAGCAAATGGAAAAGCAATAACAAATGTGATAAAATTTAAATTAGAGGTGAAAGTATGGTAATAACTAAAACTCCTTTCAGAGTGAGTTTATGTGGTGGGGGAAGTGACCTACCGGCATTTTATGAAAAGCACGGGGGTTGTGTAATAAGTACAACAATTAATAAATATATGTACATTACATCTCATCCAGCATTTAATAAAAATAATACAGTAGTAAAATATTCGAAAACAGAAAGTGTTGAAGATATAAATGAAATTGAACACTCAATTTTTAGAGAATGTTTAAAACAAGAAGGTTTAGAAGGATTAGAGTTAACCTCTATTGCTGATATACCTCAAGGAACAGGACTAGGATCATCTAGCTCATTTACTGTTGGGTTAATTAAAAATCTAAAATGTCACAAAAGAGAATATATATCAGATGAAGAAGTAGCAGAAGCAGCTTGTGATATGGAAATCAACAAATTAGGAAATCCAATTGGTAAACAAGACCAATATGCGGCTGCATTTGGTGGTTTAAACTATTACCAATTCAATAAAGATGGATCAGTTTTTGTAGAACCAGTTTTAATGTCTCATGATTCATATAAACAACTAGAAAAAAATTTAATTATGCTTTATGTTGGCGGAGAACATAGTGCTTCAGAAATTTTAAAAGAACAATCAAAAAATGTAAAAAGTGGAGATAAAGAAGCAGGTCAAAAAAGAATAGTAGAATTAACTCATGAATTAAAATACGAGTTAGAACACGATAATATTGATTTTGTAGGAAAAGCTTTACATGAAAATTGGTTGATTAAGAAAACATTAGCTAGCGGGATAAGTAATCCAAAGTTTGATGAATGGTATGATAAAGCTATAAAAAATGGTGCCACTGGCGGGAAAATTTTAGGGGCTGGCGGTAGTGGATTTTTCTTGTTTTATGTACCAGAAGAAAAACAAGATACATTTAGAAAAGAAATGAATGAATTACCAGAAATGGAATTTAAATTTGATCATCAAGGAACAACAGCAATATTCGTAAATTAAGGAGGAAGATATGAAAATATTAGTAACAGGTGGAGCAGGTTTTATTGGAACCCATTTAGTAGAAAGATTATTAAAAGAAAATCATAAAGTTATTTCTGTTGATAATTTCACTTTAGGAAAACAAGAAAATGTTGATAAATTTAATAACAATAGTAATTTTAAATTTTATAATATTGATATTGATAATACAGAATTATTTTGTGAAACTCTAAAAAGTGAAGAAATTGATTATATTTATCATTTAGCAGCAAATTCAGATATACAAAAAGGTGGGAAAAATCCATTAGTAGATTACAATGATACTTTTATGACAACTTTTAGTGTACTTGAGTTAATGAGAAGAAAAAATATTAAGAATTTATTCTTTTCTTCTACATCGGCAATATATGGAGATGAAAACGGTGAAAATGTTCATGAGGATCTAGGTGCTTTATTACCTATTTCTTATTATGGTGGAGCTAAATTTGCTAGTGAAAACTTTATTTCTTCATATGCTTTTATGAATGATTTAAATGTGGTAACATTTAGATTTCCAAATGTTATTGGTCCTAATTTAACACATGGAGTAATATTTGATTTTGTTAAAAAATTAAAAAATAATCCTAATGAATTAGAAATATTAGGAGATGGGACACAAACTAAACCATACATTTATGTACTAGATTTAGTAGATTGTATTATGCAAATGACTGAAAAGATGAAACCTGGTGTTGTTATATATAATGTTGGAGTAGAAACAGCTACTACTGTAACTGAAATTGCGGATATTGTATGCGAAGTATTAGGTTACAAAAATGTTAAATATAACTATACTGGTGGATCTGGTGGTTGGAAAGGTGATGTTCCTAAATTTCAATATGATTTAACTAAAATTCATAATGCAGGGTGGAGAGCAAAATATACATCAAATGAAGCAGTTAGAAAAACTGCTGAATTAATAGAGGATTAATAATGAAGGCAGTTATTCAAGCTGGTGGAAAAGGTACCAGAATTAGTTCAATTACTGGTGATACAATTCCTAAACCAATGTTGGAAATTTCTGGTTTCCCTATTTTATATCATCAAATTATCAATTTAAAAAGATCAGGTATTACCGACATCCATTTAATTATTGGTCATTTAGGTGAAGTAATAAAAGATTATTTTAAAGATGGCAAACAATTAGGAATTAATATTACTTATTTTGAAGAAAATCCAGAAAAACCATTAGGAACAGCTGGAGCTTTGTATCATATGAAAGAAGATCTAAAAGAAGACTTTATATTTTTATTAGCTGATGTATTTATTGATATTGATTTCAAGAAAATGATTCAATTTCATCAAGATAAAAAATCTTCAGCCACTTTACTAACTCATCCAAATTCACATCCTTTTGATAGTGATTTAGTTGTAGCTGATGAAAAAAACAAGGTAAATAAATTTGATTATAAAACTAATGACCGTACCACTTATGATTATACTAATCTAGTAAATGCTGGAATTATGATATTTTCATCAGAAGCTTTAGATACATTAACTGAAAATAAAAAATATAGTTATGAAAAAGACATAATTGTCCCATTAATAAGCCAAGGAAAAGTATTTTCTTATAAATCAACAGAATATGCTAAAGATATGGGAACGCCAGAAAGATATGAAGGAGTACAAAAAGATTATGATAGAAATGTTGTAAACGGAAGGAATTTACAAAACAAGCAAAAATGTATCTTTTTAGATAGAGACGGTACTATAAATAAACATATTCCATTTCTTTCAAATAAAAACGAATTTGAATTAATTCCAGGATCAGCTGAAGCGATTCGTAAAATAAATAATTCAGAATATTTATGTATAGTAGTAACTAATCAACCAATTATAGCTCGTGGTGAATCTACTGTTGAAAACTTAGAAGATATCCACAAAAGAATGGATACACTATTAGGAAAAGATGGAGCATTTATCGATGGATTATATTACTGTCCTCATCATCCTCACAAAGGATATGAAGGCGAAATACCAGAATTAAAAATAGAATGTGAGTGTCGTAAGCCAAATATAGGCATGATAATAAATGCAGTAAAAGATTATAATATAGATTTAACTGAATCGATATTAATAGGAGACACTACTTTAGATATAGAATGTGCAAATAGAGCTGGAATAAAATCAATTTTAGTAAAAACTGGTGAAGGTGGTTTAGATGGCAAATTTGATTCACAACCAGATTACATAGCTGATAATTTATTAGAAGCTGTAAATATAGTTTTAGAAAAGGAGAAAAAACATGGATTTCAAAAAAGCAATTAAGGAATATTATGAAAGAGAAATAAGAGTAATTAATAATCTAAATTTAGATGAATTAAACGAAGCTATGAACGCTATTTATACAACATATAAAAATAATGGAACAATTTATGTATGCGGTAATGGTGGATCAGCTTCTACTGCATCACACATGCAAAATGATTTTAATAAAGGCATAAGTGAATACACTGACTTAAAATTCAATTTTTACTGTCTAAATGATAATGTATCAACTATGATGGCAGTAGCAAATGATATAGGATATGATGAAGTATTTAGATTTCCTTTATTGAATAAAATAACTGAGAATGATTTATTAATAGGAATATCTGGGTCAGGAAATTCTAAAAATGTATTAAATGCTGCAGAATATGCAAAAGAAGTAGGGGCAAAAGTTTTAGGGATGACTGGTTACACAGGCGGCAAATTAAGAGAAATGGCTGACTATATAATGCATGTAGATGAAATGGATATGCAAATAGCAGAAGATATTCATATGACATTTGATCACATGATGATGAAAATATTTTATAATTTTTTAACTAAAGGTGAAATTACAGGGAATAATATTGCAGATGTTCATTGTTAAAAAAAATTTTATAAAAAAAGATATTATATGACTTTAATAAACATGATATGATTAATATCTTTTTTTTATTTTATAACTAAACATAACATATAATTAAAATTATATGTTATTATTAATATAGTGAAATTATTAGTTAGGAAATTTATATGAAAAAGAAGTGCAATGTAAAAAAAATAAAACAATTTATAAAGAACAATAAAATATATATAATATTATTTTTGTTTATATATTGTATAAGTTGTTGTTTACCTCTCACAGGAGATGATTGGGGCAATTATCAAAATATAAGTTTATATGATTCTTTTAGGAGAGCTTATTTAGGTTATATGAGCCATGAAAGTAGATGGGTTAGTAGAGTTTTAATTACTCAACTTGTCTATCATAAATGGCTATGGAATATTTTAAATGCGTTTTGTTTTACTTCTATTTTTTGGTCAATTATAAAATTATTTGATTTACAAAATAAATTTTCCAAGATGTTATTTGCAATAAGTATGGTAATCATCCCTTGCGCAATGTTTGCTCAGGTATATGCTTGGGTAGTAGGCAGCATCACATATTTGTTCCCGGTAGCCATTATACTTTTATATATGACATATTTATTTAAATTAGGAAAAATTATTACGAGAAAGAATTTATTATTTATAATTTTAACCAATTTTTTAACTTCATTTTTTGTGGATCACATGGCAGTTGTTCTTTTTTTCATAAATTTGATTTATTTTGTTTTCTTAAAAATTAATAAAGAAAAAATTACTGTTTATAATTATATTGTAATTTTGGTGTCAATATTATCTATAACAGGAGTTTTGTTTGCTCCTGGCAATTTAAATAGACTTGCAACCAATTCAGAATTTGAGTCATTATCAATCATAGGAAAAATCTTATTTAATATTCCAAATTTAATTAATTATACTTTTTATGCAAATTTAGTTTTATTATTTTTAATGACTATTCCAATAAATTATTTCTTTATAAATATTTTAAAAAGAAATTATGGAATAAAATATATATTAACGACTGTATTTAATATTATACCTATCTATACAATAATAAAGCTAAGTTATCAATATAATATATTTTCTAATTTAGAAAGTGCTATTTCTTTTGATTTTTATTTTGAAGAGGCTAATTTTATATTAAATCACAATATAGGATATATATTTTACATAATATTTGCACTTACATATTTTATATCTTTATTATATATAATAAAAGATAAGAAGAAAAAAAATAACTACATAATATTATTATTAATAGGGTTATCTGCTAATGGAGCTATGCTTATTAGCCCCATTTGGGGATATAGAACTGCTTTTTTCACAACTATTATATTATATGGTTTAACTATCGCCATTATAAATCATATAATGAATGAGTTAAAATATTGTGGAAAAGATTTAAATTTAATTTTAAAAGTTATTCTAATATCGTTAATTTTATTTTACTCAGCCTGTTTTGTCCTTATAGCAAGATTCGATCAAAATAGAATTTCTAATATTAGTTTACAATATAAATCGAAAAATGTCAGTCCTAACAATATCTATCTAAAAATATTGCCACTGAAAATTGTTCATAATTATAATATGTATTGGGAATTTCATCAAGAAACATATAAAGATTATTTATTTCATGCTGGAATTATAAATGATGTGAACATTAATATAAATATATTACCATTACAAAGTATAAAGGGGATTTATATGTATGAAGAATAATAGATTATTATATATAGATATTTTAAAAAGTATAGCAATATTATTTGTTATCATAATCCATACTACAAGCAACTATATGATGCAAGTATATGGAACTGGTTCATTCAAGATATTTTTAGCATTAAATACTGTTATATCTATCGCTGTGCCTTTATTTTTTATGCTTTCTGGTGCTTCTCTTATAAGGAATAATTCTGATATTGACAAAAAAAATACTAAAAGAATAGTGAAAAGAGTTTATCAATTGTTCTTCTGGACATTTATTTATTTAACTTTTGAAAAATATTATTTTGGTAGCGAGATTAATATATTTAATAATTTAATTAAATCAATATTTAAATATCAGGTCTCTCACTTATGGTTTATGTATCCTTTATTAGCCCTTTATATACTTACTCCCATCGTGTCAAAATTATATTATTCATTAAATGAAAAAAAAATTAATTATCTTCTAATATTTACATTTATAATACCGTTATTTATAAAGTGTTTTATACAATATTTTGATTTTGTTTCTATTCCTATATTTTCGGTAGGTTTTTCAGAATTCGGATATTTTATATTAGGTAAATATATATATGATAAAAAAGATTATCTTTTACAACGAACACAAAAAAAATTTTGGACTATTTTAACCATTATAAGTATATCATTTGTTATAATCTATGCCAAGATTGATCATTACTACTTTGGTTTTTCGGATAAACCTTATTTTGATTATAGCAGATTTCCTGTAGCTTTATATTGTATATCGTTTTATACTTTATTTATGCTTTTAGAAGATAAATTTAATAAAATTTCTAAAAAAATTTTAAAAGTAGTAACAAATTTAGGATCTAACACT
The DNA here is from genome assembly GCA_028703035.1 of Bacilli bacterium. Classification (GTDB taxonomy): domain Bacteria; phylum Bacillota_I; class Bacilli_A; order RF39; family UBA660; genus DUUS01. Next base: position 33,811 of record JAQVNR010000003.1, read on the forward strand.
GGAGGAATATATTATATCCATATGTTATATATATATATATTATCCAATCTATATGTTTTAGGCATTGGTTTTACCGCTAATAATGGAAATATAATATTTATGCTTTTAGGAGCTTTATTATATTTAGGATTATCATGGGGAACAATAGTTATTTTAAAAAGAATTCCTTATGTAAAAGAATTAATAAATTAGAGCAATGGAAAATATTATGTAATTGTGTTAATAAATACTAGATTGATTTAATCAGACTATTAAATATCCTAAATCGTCAAAATAATTAACATTTATTAAATGAATTCTAATTTATTGTGATGAACTAATATATCAAAGACTATAATTTATATTCATATCTCTTTGATAAGTTACATAAATCGTATAATTTCTTTTTTATAATTTTATTCTGATCAAAGAATATCCATTCGTGTGTATAAAACACTATTAATGGATTCTTTTTTTTTAATGCATTTTCTACTTCATAGTTATCTACAATATCAATATTTTCTAATCTAAAATCACTTTTAACAAAATTTATATTTGTATTATTGTCAAAATAGTAATTTAGAGTGTTTAATAAATAACTTTCTTTATTTGATAGATAGTAATTTTTAGAAATGTTTTTTTCTGATGTTAACAAAATTTTTATTGGATATTTACTTTTTTGTATTTTATTAATGAGGTATAAATCACCATAAAAGTTATGAAGACGAATAATTTTAGTTAAATTTTTTTTACTACTTATTCTTTCTAGTTGTTTCGTAGTATTAATATAATCTTCTATAATAATTTTTTTACAGTTTCCATCTATTGAATGAAATCCTAATTTTAACCATTTGGAATTTTTTTTAAATTCTTTTTTATATTTATTAGTTAACATACTTAAATTGAAACTATTGTCCATATTTTGATAAAAACAATATAAAGAAAAATGAGCATTGAATTTATTATGTAATAATCTTAAAAAATCAATTGTGTCATTTTGGAATATTGATGTACAATTTTCTTTATATAAATTTTCAAAGATATTAATTGTATCATCTATAGAGATATGAATATTTTTTTTCATTTAGATATTAACTCCGTAATCAGAATGGTTTTATCATTAGTTTTCTTTTTTATTAATTCTTTATGTTTTAAATAATCAACATATTCTGTGATCATAATGCTATCCACATGAGGCCAAGTATCGTTCTTATCCAAGATAATGTCTTTATTTTGTTTTATTTTTTTATATAAATATCTATAGTGGTGTTTAAATTTATTTGTAATACTATCTAATCCATAATTTGAATCTAATACATACAAATATTTCACTTTAATTTGAGTATTACTTAATAATTCGCATAGCCATTTAGAAAACTTATCATCATTATATATTGCAATAGTTTTAATATTTTGTTGCAATAAATTTTCTTCTATTTTTTTACTTAAATTATCACATTCTGAAATATCAAAATCGTTATTTTCTTCGATAGATCTTAATGTATTTATTAACAATTTTTTATCATCGCTATATTCTTTATTAGATTCAATTAATTTACTTGAATAAAATTCTTTCATTTCTTTTTGTAACCAATTTTCTCTTTCCCTCATATTTTCATAAGTAGGAGTATTTAGCTCTGGAATTACGCCAAAAGTAAGCAAAAAATGTGCCGCAAAACAATGACCAAAAGGGCAATTATTACCTATAGCATATGTATGGATAGGTTCATTAATATCTTCAAAGATATTACCTATTTTTGGACCGCCTCCATTACAAATGGATATATCGCCATTTAATAAATATAGGTTTAACACCCAATCTCCGCCATAGCAAAATTCACACCTTTTTTTCATCCATTCCTTTGTTTGAAAATTTATTAAATTTGAATCGAAAGACTGCCAAATTTTTAGGTGTTCTTTTTCATCTAATTTAGTTAATCTTGGAAAATTATCAACAGTTGTGTTTCTAGATTCAATCACATGCGGTAAAAAATTTAAGTTTTCTAATGAATCTTTTTTTATATCATCTATAAATGGAATACTTTCATCGTTAACAGTGAGCTCAACTGTGAAAGAAATATTAGAATTTTGAATTTTTTTAATATTATCAAAAAAATTTTTAGTTAAATTCAATTTTTTTAATTCTAAAAAATGATAAGAAAATTTAATAAATAATTTACTTTTTTGTTTAATTGTAAACTTACATAATTCTTCAATCTTATTAGTTATTAAACCATTTGTCACAATAGCGACATAGTGGCCATTATTTAACAATCTCTTGACTAAATCAATTAGATAAGGCGCTAATAAAGTTTCGCCTTCTGCGCATAAATTTATTAAACATGTGCCTCCTAAGCGTTCTTTTGTTAACGCTTTTTGTATATGAGCGTTATCATATTTTAATTTTTCAATTTTTCCATTAAAAACATTATTTTGACCTACATAGCAATAATGACATTTAAAGTTACATACTTTTACAGGAACCACACAATTAATAACACGTTTTATTTTATCCATTAATATTACCTCTAATATAAGTTTAACACAAATTTTTAATATGTTTTTAAATTTTTCATTTTTGTTGTATAATCAATATAAAGAGAGACCAACTATAATGTGTCAAGATAAAATTGAAAAAAAATTCAAACACAAATTAGGCACACAAAAAGCTGAGAAGTGGTCTTTAAAAATTTTTCTCAGTAAAATAAAGTTCTTCGCCTTGCAG
>JAQVNR010000053.1 GCA_028703035.1 Bacilli bacterium
CATCTTTAAACTTATGACTAATTTCAAAGTTATAACCTAATTTCATCTCATTAAGTGTTTCTAGTTTGCCGTCAAATAAATCGTCTTCATCGATAACTAAAATAGTTTCATTAAAATCATCTTTATCAGTTTTGTTTTTAATTAAGTTAACAATATTAGGGATATTAAAAGCAAGAATAATAAATAATAATAAAATAATAAAAGTAATTTTAAATGATTTTTTCTTAAATGTTTCCCAAGCCGTAAATTTAGCAACTATAAAAATATCTCTCATTATTTACCAACTCTTTCTATAAAAATATCATTTAAACTAGGTTTCTTTAATTCAAATTTAATAATTTCTATTTTATTTTTAACTAGTAAGTTAAAAATTTTAAAACCTTCTTCTTGAGAATTTATTTTAATTATATAATTATTATCTATATTAGTATAATCTTTTAATTTTAATTCATTTAAATATTTATCAATATTTTCATTAACTGTTATCTCTACTTCTTTTACTTCATAGCTGTCTTTTATTTCTTTTAAATTTCCTTGTAAAACACTTTTTCCTTTATCTAAAATTAAAATATCACTACAAAATTCTTCAATTTGATTCATCCCATGACTAGACATTATAATATATTTATCTTTTTCTACTAATTCTAAAATGATGTTTTTTAACATTTCCGTATTAACGGGATCTAGTCCACTAAAAGGTTCATCTAAGACAATTAAATCCGGATTATTAATAACAGCTAAGATAAACTGAATTTTTTGTTGATTTCCTTTAGATAACTTTTCAGCCTCAGTATTAATATATTCCATCATATTAAGTTTATTGAGCCAGTATTTAATTGAAGTATCAGCATCTTTTTTACTGATTCCTCTTAGCTCTGAAAAATACATTAACTGGTTATAAATTGTTATTCGTGGATATAAACCTCTTTCTTCAGGCATATAACCAAAATTAGTATTATTTCTAGTAATGGGTTTACCATTTAAAGTAATTTCTCCAGCATCTTTTTTAATAATACCTAAAAGCATTCTTATTGAAGTTGTTTTTCCCGCTCCATTCGTTCCTAAAAAACCAAAGATACATGGCTTATTTATTTCAAATGAAATATTATCAACTACTTTTTTATTAGTATATGTTTTACTAACATTATTAAATTTTAATATCATATTTTGTCTCCTTTATATTAATTTTTTAAACAATCTATTGGAACGATATAAATTCCATCATCAGTTTTCATACATGTATTTGCCCCTGTGATTATCATTAGAAAATCAGGTTCTTTTAAATTAACGTTTTTAGCTTCTTTAATTTTATTTTTTAACTCCAGTAATTGCTCACGAGCTTCTTTAATTTTCGATGCGCCCAATTTGACTTCTATCAGACCATATTTTCCATTTTCAAAATGGGCAACAAAATCACATTCTAGACCAAGTCTATCTCTATAATGTCTTATATAGCCACCAAGAGATGATGCATAGACACTTAAATCACGATAGACTAGATTTTCAAAAAGTAAGCCTAATGTTCTTGTATCATTTATTAGTTCTTCTGGTGATGTTTCGAGAGCTGCCACTGCAATTGATGGATCAATAAAACTTTTTTTAGGTGATTCTCCTATTACTGTTTTGCTTCTAATGTTTGGGTTCCAAGCAGGAATATCTTCAAGAATAAACAATCTTTTAAATGCATTTACATAATTATAAATAGTCGGATCACTTACTTCACCATAAATTTGTTTAATATCTTCAAAAATAGTTGTGTTAGCGTTAACCGTATGAACATTTCTTGCATAAGCTTTAAGTATTGCTTTAGCAAGAATAGGGTTTCTTTTTTCTCCATCATATTTGCTGATATCAGTTTCGCATAAGTTTTTAACATATTCTTTAGCTATTTTTAAAGCGTACTCCTCATTAATATTAAAAATATTAGGCCAACCCCCACGAGAAACAAGATAAGCAATTTGCTCATAAGTGATCGTACTTTTAACATTATCCAGATTAGCAGTACCATCTATAATATCTTTTAGTGATACACTGCCATTTGATTCCCCAGATTCAAACAAAGTCATAGTCTTCATATTAGTTAGTGATATTCTTCCTGTACCAGGATGAAGATTTTCATCTTCAACCGGAGTACTAGATCCAGTAAGTATAAACTGACCAGGAACTTTCGCATTATCAATATATGTTTTAGCGCTATTCCAGATCGCAGGATATAACTGCCATTCATCAATTAATAATGGTTTTTCTTTATCAAAAAGTTTTGTATATTTTTTTTCTTGAAAATAAATATTATCTTTAATTTCTTCATTTGATAAATCAAGAATATCTTTACTAAATGTTTTAGCAGTTTCAGTTTTTCCACACCATTTAGGTCCTCTAATAGAAACTCCTCCCATATATTCAAGTTTCTCTTTTATTTCATTTTCAATGATTCTTGTTTTATATACCATATAAGCCTCTCTTTCATCATTATATTACCATATATAAATAATAATAACAACATTCACTTAATAGATTTGAAACATTTCACTTTATAGATTTGAAGAATTTTACTTTACAGATTTGAAGTATTTTACTTTATAGATTTGAAATTATTTTTAAAACAAAAATAATCTAAATATGATATAATTTTGAATTAGAAATGAAGTGATGTAATGAAATTACCTAATATGCTTGATGCAGCAAAAAGAAATAAAGATAAAGTAGAATATATATATGAAAATAGAGATTATAATAAAATATATGATAACAAGAAATATTTCATAAGAACCTATGGATGTCAGATGAATGTTCATGACTCAGAAGAAATAAGTGGGATTTTAGATAATCTAGGTTATACAAAAACTGAAGAGTTTAAAGAAAGTGATTTAATTATTTTAAATACCTGCGCGATTAGAGAAAATGTTCATGATAAAGTTTTTGGTTTTTTAGGAAGATGTAAACATTTAAAAAAACAAAATCCTGATTTACTTATCGCGCTGTGTGGATGTATGGCTCAAGAAGAAGTAGTTGTTCAAGAAATAAAAGAGAAATATCCCTATATTGATCTTGTTTTTGGAACTCATAATATAAATGAACTTCCAAATATGCTAGAGGAGTCTTTTGGGCATCAAAAGATTAATGTTTATAGTACTGAAGGAAATGTAATAGAGTTTGATAATGTTTATAAAAGAGACTCTAATATTACTGCTTGGGTAAATATTATGTATGGCTGTGATAAGTTTTGTACATACTGCATTGTTCCTTATACTAGAGGAAAACAAAGAAGTAGGAAGCCAGAGGATATTCTTAAAGAAGTAAAAGATTTAGTAAGTAGAGGATATAAAGAAATTACTTTACTTGGTCAAAATGTTAATGCTTATGGTAAAGACTTAGAAGATAAAACAAGTTTTAGTACTCTTCTAAAAGAAGTAAGTAATACCGGAATAGATAGAATAAGATTTGTTACAAGTCATCCATGGGACTTTACTGATGAAATGATTGATGTAATTGCTAAGCATGATAATATTATGCCCTATATTCATCTGCCAGTTCAAAGTGGATCTAATAAGATATTAAAATTAATGAATCGTAATTATTCAAAAGAAGATTATTTAACTTTATTTAATAAAATAAATAAAATTAAAAATGTTAGTATTACAACTGATATTATAGTAGGATTTCCTGGTGAAACCGAAGAAGACTTTTTAGAAACTCTAAAACTTGCAGAAACTTGTAAGTTTGCTGGAGCTTTTACCTTTGTATTTTCACCAAGAAACGGAACGCCGGCTTCTAAAATGAAAGATGAAACATTAAAAAGTGAAAAAGATGATCGCTTGCAAAGATTAAATAAAGTGATTAATAAATACTCTAAGGAAAGTAATTTAAAAATGCTTAGGACTATCCAAAAAGTACTTATCACTGGAATAAGTGAAAAAGATGATTCAAAGGTATGCGGTTATACAGAGAATATGAAACTAGTCAATGTAATTGCTCCAAAGAGTACTATTGGTAAAATAATTGAAGTAGAAATTACAGGGGCTAAAAGTTTTAGCTTAGATGGAAAAATAAAAGAGTAATCTTTTATTTTTGCTTATTGTTTGCTATAATTTAGAAGAGGTAGAATAAATATGGAAAATAATAATGAACCAATAGTTTTAGGAACTTTAAAAAAAGAAAAATCTAGTAAACCAATTTTTGTTTTTATTGTATTAGGAATATTAATCGCTACAGTATTTTCTTTTCCATATATAGAGGACTATGTAAAAAGTCCTGATAATTTTATTGGTAAAATTTATACATCTATTTTTGGAGAAGAAGAAATAATTGAAGAAGATAATGTTATTGAAGAAGATTCTCTTTTTATATTAAATAGTCAAACTAATATTAATATTTATAATATAAATTTAACTAGTATTAGTTTAAATAATAATATAATTACTTATAATTTAAAAGCCATAAATAACACTTTAAATTTAGATAATAATAATTACTTTTTAGAGATATACGGCTCTAATAAAAATTTATTAGAAAGAATTAAACTTACAGGAAATTTAACTAATAAAATTGAAGAAAGAACTTTTACTTTTCATGATTTAAAATTTAATTCAGGTACTAGTTATTATGGAAAAATTATTATCTTAAAAGATGAAGAATATGAAGAAGTAATTCTTTCAACTGATGAATCAGGAATAGCATCTATTACTTGTCAAAAATTAAGTGATAAATATGAATATACTTTTGAAAATTATTTATTAAAGAGAATTAATCATACATATGCATTTACTGATACTAGTAATCTAGATTATTACTTAAGCTTATTTGAAGAATATAGTAATTTAGTAAAAACTATTAACAATTTGGGTGCAAGTGCTTCTATTACTGAAACTAATGAAGGATTTGTTTTTACAGCAAGTCTTGATTTAGAAAAATTAATTAATAATTTAAATAATAGATATTATTATTTGCTTAATAAACAAGCTAAAATAATAAACTATGATATGAAATTAGAGGGCTTTATATGCAACTAACACTCAATATAGATGATTTTGAAGGACCTCTTGATTTACTACTTCATTTAATAAAATCTAAGAAGATGGATATTTATAATATAGATATTGCTCTTATTACAAAAGAGTACTTAGATTTTATAAATGATAATGAAGGATTATCAATAGATGCTTATAGTGAATATTTAGTTATGGCTAGTGAACTTATTCATTTAAAAAGTAAACTACTACTTAATAAAGAGACTGAAGATGATGATACTTATGAATATACTGATCCTGATCAGTTAACTGCAAGATTACTTGAATATCAAAAAATTAAAAATATTACTGAAGATTTTAAAGTCCTTGAAGAAAAAAGAAATGAAATATATACTAAAGCACCTACTTCGATTAAAGAGTACAAAGAAAAAGAAACTATTATAAATAGTGATATTACTTTAAATGATTTATTAGGGGCCTTTGAATCGTTTTTAAATAGACAAAAATTAAGTGGACCAACTGAAACTAAAATAACTAAAAAAGAATTAAGTGTTGATGAAAGAATTATTACTATTAAAAATAAATTAAAAAATTTTAAAGGTAAAGTAGAATTCTTGTCATTATTTGATGATATATCAAAACCATATGTTATAGTAACTTTTCTAGCTATTTTAAATATGGCTAAAAATAAAGAAATAAAGATCACTCAAAAAAATAATTTTAGTGACATATATATAGAGAGTAGTGAAACATTATGAAATTACAAGGAGTCTTAGAAGGTATCTTATTTGTAGTAGGGGATGAAGGTATTACTTTAAAAGCTTTATGTGAGACGATGGAAATAACTGAAACAGAAGCTAAAAACTTGCTAAAAAATTTAAGAGAAGTATATGAAGATGATAATAGAGGTATTAGAATAACATTTTTAGGTGATGCTTTTAAATTAACAACCAAAAAAGAACATAAAGAATATTATCAAAAATTAATTCAAAATCCAGAGACTAATAATTTAAGTAATGCAGCTTTAGAAACTCTAGCAATTGTTGCGTACAACGCACCAATTACTAGATTAGAAGTAGAAGAGTTAAGAGGTGTTAATAGTTCTAATCTAATTAGAAAATTAGTTGCTAAAGGTTTAATTAAAGAAGATGGTAAAAGTAGCTTACCAGGAAGACCTAATTTATACAGAACTACCAAAGAATTCTTAGATTATTTTGGACTTGCAACACTGAGTGACTTACCAAAGTTTGAAGAAATTACGACGAATACAGAAGAGATAGATTTATTTACTTCTATTTATAAAGATGAAGTATAATGGAAGAACATCATAATAATTTAAATCAGCTTCTAAATCTTGATAATATTAATAAAGTCTTAGATGCAGGAAGTGGAAGAACTAGTTTAAATTATCTTATAAACAAATACCCAAATGCTAAAATTGATGCAATAGTATATCCTGGAGATGATAGAAAGATAACTTCAATTAAAGAAAATGTTAAAGGTAAATATACTTTAAAAGAAATAGATTTATGTAAAGAAAGTCTAGATGAGGATTATGATTTAGTTCTTGCTCATTTATTACTATGAGAAGCAAGTAAGTTTAATAATAATTTCAAAGATTTATTTCATGAATTAATGAATATAAATAGTAAGTATTTTCTTATTTATGATTTCAAAGAAGATCCTCAAGTTGAATTTGATTATATTAATAAATATCTTAAAGAAAATAATTTTGATTATGTAGATTCAAGACATTTTTTAAAAAGAAATCCTCAACAATTTACGGATTTTTTAGGTAAGAGTTATGAGGCGTATTTAATTAGAAGCCCAAATATTAGTTGATTAAGTAGTTATGTTTATTTAATGAAATATTTTAATAAATTTATGATATAATTTTCTTAAGCCTCTGTGGTGAAATAGGTAGACGCGCTGGACTCAAAATCCAGTGATAGTAATATCGTGCCGGTTCAAGTCCGGCCAGAGGCACCAGAGGGAAATTAGTCGAACTAATTATTCGACATAACACATAAAGGTTAATTTCGGTTAATCTTTTTTTGTTGTGTGAGAGGTGGTGATTAGTTTATGAGTATAACAAAGAAAGTTTTAGAAATAGAAGAAATGATATTGGAATATAGTAGATGTGAAAACTTTATTAATAAAGCTAAAGATGCTTATGAAAACAGTAATAATCAAGTGTTGGAACATTTTCGTGAGATTACAAAAACGATTAAAATGCCTAAAAGTGCGAAAAATTAACCAAGTAATAATTTCCAACCGTCTTTGACTTACGCACCAAATGTTGCTAACTAGAAAAATTATCAAAAGTGTTTCTTTTTATATTACCTATATATATTTCAAAACTATATTACTAATCATACATAGTTTTGTAATTTTTACATATATTATTAAAAAGGCTTAACGTACGTTTTTAAATACGTTATAATTAATTTAGAAAGATGGTGAATTAAATGTCTATTATAAATATTACTGCTGCTAGAGATAATTTATTTAAATTAGTAAATGATGTTAATATTGGTTTTAACCCAATCACTATTGTTAACAATAAAGGTAAAAACGCTGTGCTAATTTCAGAAGACGAGTGGAACAATATTAGTGAAACTTTATATTTATATTCTATTCCTGGACTAGTTGAAAGTGTTATTGATTCATCAAAAGAGTCCAAAGAAACAAGAACCAAATATGTAAAAGGTGAAAAATGGTAAAATATGATATCTATTTTTCTAAGCAAGCTAATAAGGATAAAAAATTAATTGCTAACGTTGGGCTACAAAAAAAAGTAGAGGAAATTTTAGAAATTATTGAAAAAGATCAATATGATACTTCTAATAACTTTGAACGATTAAAGTATGATTTAAAAAAATTTTATTCAAGAAGAATAAGTTATCAGCACCGATTAGTCTATGAAGTAGATAATGATAAAAGAGAAATAACAATACACAGAATGTGGTCGCATTACGAAAATTATAAAAATATTAGTTAGTATTTATGTGTGCCAATATTGTTGTAATTCTTTTTCGTTCCATACATAATACAATTTTGGATATAAAATCCTAATATAAGTTCTAAAAAAAGAAGTAAACTAACGGTTTATTTCTTTTTTTATTTTTTGTGCTAAACTTTAATTAGGAAGGATATTAATATATGGATAATAAAAAGATTGGTTTATTTATTGCTGAACTTAGTAAAAATAAAAATGACTCAAGAAGAACTAGGAGATGCCTTTTATGTAAGTGATAAATCTGTATCTAAATGGGAAAGAGGTTTATCAATGCCTGATATTGGAATAATCTCAAATCTTGCTACGATACTAGATGTTAGTGTCAGTGAAATTTTAAAAGGAGAATATGGAGAAAGTTATATTTTGAACTTCCTAGTTTTAGTGCTAAAAAAGCTTTAAAGAATTCTACAATATTTTTAAATGCTCTGCAAACAAATGAAGTAGACTAATTAAAGCAAATATGCTACCCTAATAATAGGAGTAGATGAAGTATGAATAAAAAATCATTTAAAATTACTTCAATTGTAATAGCAACAATTATTCTTTTAGGAATAATATTTGCAACCTTTGATTATAATCTTGCTAAGAATGGTAAAAAGCCATGGTTCTCATGGTATTCTTCTGGTATATCTAGTTATAACGTAAAAGTAGCAGGAGATAATGAAACTAAAGATAATGAAACTAAAGAAAAAGAAGAAGAAACAATTTTTTATAAAGGCTTAGGTTATAAATTAGTAACATGCACTGATTGCAAACAAAAAGTTAAAATGTTTTTGCTGACAACCGATGAACAAAAATATTATTATGATGATTTAAGATGTAAATTAAATAATCAAGTACTAATATACACGTTTAAAGAGTCAAAATTAATAAATGCTAGTATTTCTGAAACAATACCTAAAAGTGATATTGTAGATGCCGATATCTTTCAAGAAGAAATATTAGAATTTAATAATATAGATAATTGTGGTAGTACAATTAATAACCAAAAAAACTATAATGATTTTGAAACATATAAAAAATCTAAATATTGTGATATTAATCAAAATTTAGATAATAATGTTTCAAAAGAATTTTTATTAAAAAGTGAGTATCTCTCTCTTTCTAAGAAAGAATTAATAAAAAAATTAAAAAATGATAATCCGAAATTATTATGTGATTAAGAACTTGTTATAAAGTTCTTTTTTAATATCAGGAAAGGCAGATAATTATAAGTTATTTTGGAGTATACTCAATGGCGAAGATTTGAAGATACTATTAATAATTGCTTAAAAATGAAATAAAAGTCAGCCATAATAATTAAACGAGTAACAATTAACAATATACCTGAATAAAAATTTCATAGACTTTCTGAAAATATCATGCTATTATCTTGTCTTTGACAGTTTTAAGAGAGCAAAAGCTCCCGAACCCTTATTTATAAGGGTTTTGGAGCTTTATTTTTTAAAAAAGTGTGCGTACTTTATTTCTTTGAAATTATATCGAAAAGTTTTTCT
>JAQVNR010000054.1 GCA_028703035.1 Bacilli bacterium
GAGAGATTAATGCATGGCAACCCTTATACTCTAACAGAAGTATTAAACTACAAAAAAGAAGAACAATAATTGTTCCGCTTTCTTATGCAATAAATTATTTTGTCATTTGGCTGTGAATTGTAACGAATATTATTTAATTTCTAAAATAAGCATCAATATCATTATTTAACTTATTTATCCTATTATTAACTTCCTCTTTATTAAAATTATATTTAATTGGTTGATTAGTTAAAAGATATTTTTCTTTTATCTTTATTATTTTATAAGCACTATTTTCTATATTTTCGTGCCTAACTTTGCCTGATGCTACATCAGCATATAACTTTTTATAAACATTATTTAAATCACCTTTTTTGTATTTAATCATTATTAGATGATTGCCAGCATCTATACCAGTACGAATATTATTTAAAACATTAAATTTCAAATAATTCATTTTAAGATCGTCAGTGACTATAAGACCTTTATATTTAATCTCATCAATAAAAAATTTGTTAATAAACTTTATATTAAGTGATGCAGGTCTAAATCCAAAACTTTTAACTCTAACATGACCTACCAGAACTACATCAGCACCCTCATTAAATGCTTCTTTAAATACTACCATATCTTCATTAAATAATTCTTTAGTATTTTGGATATATGGTATTAAAGTATGAGAATCTATTTTTGCGAGCCCCTGCCCAGGAAAATGTTTAATAACTGGAATAACATTATTTTTTTGAAGCTCCTTCATAAGTGGAAAAGCATATTTCATGACAGCTTCTTTGGTATTACCATAACTACGATTACCGATTGCTTGATTTTTAGTATTCCTATAAATATCAAGTACTGGAGCAAAATTCATATTAACCCCAACTGAAGATAAAATTTCAGCAGTTATTTTATTCCACTCATTAACTAAACTCATATCTTTAGTATCCGCTAGTCTTTTGACATTATATAATCTATTAATATCATTAGGAAGTCTATTAACTCTGCCATTTTCTTGGTCAATAGAAATAAATAATGGTAGTTTATTATCTTTATTTATTTCTTTTAATTCATTAATAAAACTAACCATCTCTTCTAAGGTAGAATAATTTTGTCGATATAAAACAACTCCACCAATATGATAGTCTTTAATTAAAGATTTTATCTCATCATTTATTATTTTAGTATTTAAACCAAGCAGAATCATTTGACCTAATTTCTCTTTTAAACTTAATTTATTATTCAATTTAATCGCCTCCAAAAGTAACAGCTAATTATATAAATATTAATCTACTTATCTATAGCAAGTTTAACACATATATTAATCTTTTTCTAAAAAAAAGAAATGTAAATTTGGTTTGATACACAGCAATCATGACAGAAAGTAGTAATATATTAAATATATCTCTTTAGTTTTATTCAATTACTTCGGGCATTGGCAAATCAAATAAAACATGCTTAAACACTTCTATATTTTGACTATTACATAATTCCAAATATTTATCATCCCAAGATAAGCGATATGCTTTCTTAATGTCAAGGTTTAAAATAGCTGTCCATTTCTTTATAGTTTCTTCTGGATCAGAATCACTTTTATTTTCGATTTCTAGTGCTATTCCAAATGGATACTCATCCACTGAAATTTTAATTTCTTCATTATAATAAATCGTTCGATACCTCTCATAGCTTTCTATGCTTTTCATTTTTAAAACATTATCAACAATAAATATTAAGTTGTTATATTCATCTGGATTAATAGTTAATTCATACTCTTCTTCTTTATTTACGTCTGTTTCAATGGTAGAAGGAAGTCTTCGTTTCCAACTAACTTTACATTTGGCAGTTTCACTATTTTTAGATATTCTTATTCTAAATCTTCCATCTATATCTTTAGAATAAAATGACATAGAATCGCATGAATGGTCGTATTGTGTTGTTTTCTCATATAATCTGCTACTCTGTTTCAAATTATTAATTTTGTTTAGCTTAGCATTTATTTTATCCAATGCTTTTTTCGAATAATAAAATCTTACTTCATATTCCATTTTTAATCATCTTCCTCTTCCATTAATTCACGCACTTGTAAGTCTTCATTCATTGCACTTTCAATATCTGCGAATCTTAAATGATATTCTGTAAAATTATCGTTTTCATAATTGCAATAATGGTATAGTAACGTTCTCATATCAAAAGTCTGACCATAAATGTTATTCCTCTAAATGTTTTTGGAGGATACATCACTTAATTAACCTTTATCTATCTAAAATTGTACTTGCAGTATCATTATTATAATTATTATCAAATTTTTTACTATCACACTGAAGATATTTTACTACTTTATCTCAGCAAATACAATATTTAATTGTACAATGGCATAGTTTTAATTACCTAGAATGACAAAGCAAGTTGACCAGTGAAAATAAAAAACAGTTAATTTAGTCATACACATATAATTTTTAATAGTCAGCTTAGTGATTACATAATAATTATCTTCACTAATAAATATACTTAATATTTCAATTTATATGTGATAGTAGCATGTAAGAAGAGCAATATTCATTAGTTAATCAATATTGTTACTAAATGTTGTACTCAAGTTAAAAACCAAGCTGTTCGCTTGGTTTAATAAAAATCAAATATGGTATCCGCGAGTGGATTCGAACCACTGACCGATGCCTTAGAAGGGCATTGCTCTATCCTACTGAGCTACGCGGACATATCTCTTAAGCAAAATAATTATACTAAATATTTGCTTATGATTCAAGGTATTTTAATCTATTTTCATTATTTTTGCATATTTTGGAATTAATCCTTCTTTTTTCAGGCTTAAACTAGGCTTAATTTGAAATACTCCTGGATAAGAATTGCCTTCAATTATGGCTGGGCCATCACTGGTTATTGCAACATCCCAACCAATATATTTAACATCAGGCACTACACTAGATGCTTTTTTTACTAAATCACAAGCTTCTTTATACAAAGGAACAGTAAAACCCACTATTTTTTCTTTAGTAATTGGATGAAATGAATAAATATTATCTTCTTGATCGATTGCCGGAACTATAATTTTACCTTCATCATCTGTAAATGTATACATACTCCCGCTTGAAAAGTTATCTGTAACTCCACCATTACCAATTTTAAATACTGAATTTAAAACGTGGGCTTCTTTCCCATCATAAAAAGTAAATAATCTTAAAGTATTAACAGAATCCGTATAAAGCTTACTTATTTTAGGGTGTTGTTTAAGACATTCTTCAACTAAATATTGTTTATTTTTAATAAGTTTATTAAATATCTTTTCTAAATCTGAAGATGAATTGATAATAATTTTTTCAATGCCAACTCCTCCTACTCCATCAATAGGTTTTAAGATTAATTCTTTATGTTTTTTAGTAATTTTTTTAAAATCATTAAATTTTTTATCGTTAACTATTATATATTCTCTTTTTAAATGATTTTTAAATATTTCATTAAAAATACTTTTATCATCAAATTTATAAAATAGATCTTGATTATTATATTTTTTAATAATCTGATTATTCTTAGCTCTTGTTAAATAAGTTTTTCTCTCTTTCTTAGAAAGTAAATAAAATTCAAATTCTTGATAATCATAATATCCTGCCCCATATATAATACCTGATGCTATAACATCAAAAAAGATATAGATAATATTATTTTTTGATTTTTTACTTATTTTATAAACTATTTTAAACATGTTTTTATAATCCATTTTAGTTATATATTTAAGTATTGTTTTATACTTTCTCATTTATTCCACTTCCTAATATAATATTATCACGGATAATTTTTTAAGTAAATAAGGCTTTTAAAAATCTGCCAACCTTACCTACTCCTTCGTTTAAAACCATGTCAACTGTTTTGCTTATTTTATCACCGGTTTTTGAATAAATATTTCGGTAATCAGGAACTTCAGAATTGATATAATCTTTAATATCAACTGCTTTACCATCGGCAATATCTTTTTCAAATTTAAGAATTGCCTCATTTGTTAATATTGTGTTTTTTTTAATATTAGTCTCATAATAACCAGTTTTTCCTGATACATAAACAGAAATAAATAAAATTAATAAGAAGTAAAATATATATTTAAATTTACTTGGTTTCTTTTTAGTTTCCACTTTGCTCTCCAATCTCACTAACTAGTGCCTCAGCTAGTAGGTTAACACTATTATAAACTTCATCTATTTTATTTTTTTGACCGCCTATTTCAATTAAAATAGTATTTGCATTAAAATCTTGATTAAACTTTCCGTTCTTAGCATAATATATATTTTTTATTGCTTCACTATAATTATTTTTTAAGTATTCCTGAAGTCTTTGAACTAACTTTTCATTTTCCTTATAAGTATCATGATCAAGGCCAATTACAAACATCATTTTTGCATAAACTACATTATCTATAGTAGCAGTTCCTGAGATACTATCCCGATGAATATCAATAAAATACTTAATACTCGGATAAGTATTTATTACATCTTCAAGTAAAATTCTACTAGCTAAATATGAACCACTATAACTCCAGCCATTAAGATTTAATATTTCTTTAATATTTGCTTCTTCTACAACAGAAATAATACCTTTTTTTTCTAAAGCTTTCTCTAGCATAACTGATGCCATATAAACTGTTGGGGTAATATTATATTCTTTTAAAGCACCTGGTTCATAATCTTCAGTTTGATGGGAATTATATATATAAATAATTGGTTCTTTTATTTCTTTTGATACTTTAGTTGTTTCTTCTAGATTATATTCTAATTTTTTAAAATTACTAAATGATAATTTAAGAAAAGTATCTGGGCTTGATAAGTTCATATTCATTAAATCAATAATAGATATCTCACCAAGCATATTATTTGAAGCTAGAGCCAAATATTCATTGACTCTCTTCTCATCAGTCAAACTAATTTTATTTTTAAAAAGTATTTTAACAGTTATAAAACAAGAAAAATAAGCAATTAAAATACAAATAATTATTTTTAAAACTAAATATTTATTTTTTTTCCGGGCAACAAATCTTTTTTTCATTTGCATCACCATTATTAATATATAATTTTTAGAAAGCATAATATGTCAAAAAAAATCACTAGAGTGATGATTTTAGTTACTAAGTTCCATTTCAACAAATTTTGAATCGTTATCTAAACGATCTTTTTTGGTTACAGTATTTTTTAGGATAAAACCTACTTTTTTATATGAATTTATTGCTCTTTTATTCCAAGATCTTACTTCAAGATAAATAATTGATTCAGGATATCTATGCTTTATTTTAAATAAGCTATCCTTTAAGAAATATATCCCCATTCCTTTACCGCAATTACCCGGCTTTAATCCAATTCCAAAGAATATTCTTCCGTCTGCCATTTTCTTCATACTTGCATAAGCAACTACTTCTTTGTTTTCTTTTAAATAACAAATATAATCATTAGCTCTTTCAGGATTTACCATTCCGTATTTTTTTTCTTTCATTTCTTCATACGATGGTAAATTATAAATATCATATTTTCCTTCATAATTCCATAATGAAATTTGTTGTGCTAATGCATCATTCATACATATTTTAGTTAAATTTCCCATTTTTCCTCCATCTTTTTATGCTATTTTTTTTCATCATAAGTAATTAAAAATTGCCCTTCAACAATAGGTGATTCAATCAAGTTTAACACTTACTAATTTAGATACTCCAGACTCTTGCATTGTTACTCCATATAGATGGTTAATATATTCCATAGTTCTCTTTTTATGAGTAATAATTATAAACTGAGTATTTGTATCAAGTGACTTTAAATATGAGCCAAACATATCAACATTAACCTCATCTAAAGTAGCTTCTACTTCATCTAAAATACAAAAGGGTACGGTTCTAATATTAAGAATTGCAAATAAAAGAGCAATAGCAGTAAGAGTTCCTTCTCCACCAGATAAAAGTCTCGTATTTTTAATATCTTTCCCAGGTGGAACAGCATGAATTTCCAGACCAGTTGTTAAAATATTATCCGGATCTGTTAAAATTAGTTTTCCTACTCCACCTTTAAATAATTTTGTAAAGACCTTTTGAAATTCAGCATTAAGTTCAGCAAAAGTAATCGTTAGCTTTTCTTTCATTGTAATATCAAGCTCATCAATAACGGTTAAAATATCTTTAATTGATTCTTCTAAATCAATTTTTTGACTATTTAAAAAGTTATATCTAGTATTTATCCTTTCATATTCAGCAATTGAGCCTGTATTTACATCACCTAAAACTTTAATATCCGCTTTTAGTTTATTAACTTTAGTTCTTGATATGTTCTCATCATCAAGAAGTTCATATTCTATAATTGCTTTTTCATAAGTTAATTCATATTCCTCATTAAGTCTTAAAAGAAGATTATTAAGATTTAGCTCAAGTTTAGTAATTGCTATTTCAACTTCTTTTAACTCATTAATTTTTTTATTGTACTGACTAGATGCTTTTTTCGAATTACCTTCTAACTCGTTTATTTCAGTACTTAGATCATTTTTCTCCATTTTAAGTTTATTTAAGTTTAGTTCTAGTTCATCAGTTTTAGCTTTAACTTCATAATATTTAATTAAAATAGTTTCAATTTCTTCTTCAAGTTTATTATTAAGGATACCTTTTGTTCCTTTAGCCTCGCTTGTTAAATTAGTCAAACTAAGCTTTAAATTATGATGTTCTTGTTCTTTTCTCAAAAGGGTTTCTTTTAAAGAATTTAAATTATTTGCCATACTAAAGATTTTATTTTCTAATACTTTTAAATTATAGTTTGATTCTTTAATCTTATCTTCTTGAGCTAAAATAGTTGCTTTTTTATCTTTAACTTGTTTTAAAATACTATTAAGTTCATATTTTTGATTTATTAATCCAAGTGAATTTTTATTTGAGCCCCCAGTAATACTACCACCAGCTGAAATAAGCTCACCTTCTAAAGTAACTATTTTATACATGTAATTAATTAGTTTACCAATTTTATTAGCACCATTTAAATTTTTAGCAACTATTACATTACCTAGCTGATTTAAAATAATCTTTTTATAAACTGCATCATATTTAACTAAATCAGATGCTACTCCCACAAATGATTCTTCATGTCTAACTTTAAGCAGAGTATTACTATCAATTCCTCTTGGTTTAATAATATTGAGTGGAAAAAAAGTTGCTCTACCTAAAAAACCAGTTTTTAAATAATTAATTGCCTCTTTAGCTGCATCTGAGTTTTCAACGACAATAATATTAGCTGAATAACTTAGCGCGGTATCAAGCGCGCTCGCATAAATTTCTTCAGTTTCGATTAACTTGCCTAAATAATTATGAATTCCTGACAAGCGACTATTATTAATAACACTTCTAACTGCTGAGGGAACTTTATAATCATTTTCAATATTATCTTTTAAAATATCATAACGATTATTAAGGGTATTTTCTTCTCTTATTAATTTAGTTAAATTTTTACTATAAACTTCTTTTTGATAATTTAAATTATTAAATTCTTTAATTGTTTTATCATAATTTAATGTTTCGGTTTCAAGTTTTATCTTACTTTCATTGATTTCATTTTCTAAAACTTTAATATTATTAGTAAGCTCTAGTTCTCTTTCTTTTAAATTAAGTAAACTAGCTTCTAGTTTTTGATCTTCAACTTTATATTTTTGTCTTTCAATCATTACTTGTTTTTCACTAGTAAGACTAGCTAACTTGTTATTTAGATTAAAGAGTTTATCACTTTTTATAGATATGTCTTCTTCTAGTTTTAGTAACTTTAATTTTAAAGTACTTATTTTTGAATCATCAATACTACTTGTTGTATCAATTTTTAAAATTTCTTCTTTTAAGAATTTTTGTTTTTCGCAAGTTGTTTCATACTCTGTATTAAACTTTTTAATATCATAAGCAATTAAAGCTATTTCCGTTTCCTCAAGTTCAGTTTTATATTTTAAATATTTCTCAGCTGTTTCTGCTTGAATTTTTAAGGGTTCTAAGTTAACTATAAGCTCTTCGATAATTAAATCAATTCTTGATAAGTTATCATTTGTTTTATCAAGTTTTCTTAACGTTTCTTCTTTGCGCTTTTTATATTTTAAAACCCCGGCTGCTTCTTCTAAAATACTTCTTTTTTCATCAGGTTTACTATTAATTATTTCGCCTATTTTACCTTGACCAATAATTGATAAAGAATTAACGCTTGTTCCTGAATCAATAAATAAATTAGTTATATCTTTTAAACGAACATGTTCATTATTAATAAAATATTCATTTTCTCCACCTTTATAAACTACTCTTTTTATTTCAATTTCATTAAGTTCACTTTTTAAGTAATGATCAGAGTTATCTAAAGTAAGGGATGCCCAAGCTCTAGATAATGGTTTTCTAGATTTTGAACCACTGAAAATGACATCTGACATGACATTACCACCACGAAGATCTTTAACTGATTGCTCACCTAATACCCATTTTACTGCATCTACGATGTTGCTTTTGCCACTTCCATTTGGTCCAACTATCCCAGTTATTCCCGGTTTTATATCGATGTTTGTTGCATCAGCAAAACTTTTAAATCCATGAATGCTAATTCTAAGAAGTCTCACTTATTTATCACCTGCTTTTTTTAAGATTGCATCATGGGCTGCATTTTGTTCAGCTTCTTTTTTGCTTTTGCCCCATCCTTTACCATAAACAATCCCATCCACTACTGCCTCTATTTGAAAAGTTTTATCATGGGCAGGGCCTTTTTCTTTTATGACATTATAAACAACAGTTTTTTTAGTTGTATGAACAAGTTCTTGCAAAGTAGATTTATAATCATGATTAAAACCTTCGCCTTTTTTTAAATATGAAAAAGTAATATCCATAACGAATTCTTTAGCTTTAACATATCCGCTATTTAAATATATCGCGCCTAAGACACTTTCAAATACATCAGCAACTATTGATTCAGTAACTCCTTTTTCAAGACCTTGAGCTAGTTTAATTTTAGGAATTATCCCTGCATCTTTTGAATAAGTATAAAGAGCACTCTCACAGACAAAAGATGCCCTTATTTTAGACATTTCCCCTTCAGAGAGCTTTGTTTTTTTATAAAGATAATCACTAATAATTAGCTGAAGCACTGCATCACCTAAAAACTCTAATCTTTCATAATGCTCACCACCATACTCATAAGCATAAGATGAGTGAGTAAGAGCTATATTTAATAATTTATTGTTTTCCGTAATATTATATTTTGTAAGTTCCATTATATCCACCGATATTATTATACATCAGAGATAAGAAAAAAACCAGTTTTTTCAATTTACGATAGTGTAAAATATTTTAGGGGAAGGTATAAAAAAAAGAAGATCTCTGTTAAAATTAATTTGAAATATAAATAAAGGAGGTTCTTCTTATGAATATGATATCACAATTTAATCAAGTTTTGAAAAA
>JAQVNR010000055.1 GCA_028703035.1 Bacilli bacterium
TTGGTAATACCTAATCTTACTACTTTAGATTCATATGCTTCGATTTTGTCTGTTACTGGATCAGTTGTTCTTGTTGAGTATTCGACTAATAAGTTTTCTGGTGTTTCTTCCATTAAAGAATCACAATTTTCTGTACTACATACTTCATAGATTAGTTCATATTGTGAGTCTACTGAATTAAGTGAGTTTATAATAATAGTTGCTATAGTTTCTTCATTTGCTGGAACAGATATTATTCTTGTTTCTTGGCCATTAATTTTTAAGTTATAATTCATATCTGCAACTTTTATATTAGCAAAATCTTTTTTACTACTACTTGTAAATTCACTAAAAGCTATAGTTGATATAATAGCAAATAATACAATGCAAACATAAGTAGCAAGTAACATAAATCTTTTACTTGACATTACTTTATATATATTTTTTAAAACCTTCTTCATAATAATGCCCTTTCAATATCTTATTATATTATATTATATTATTTAATCTATTGCAAGACAAAGTGCAATGCATACTTTAAAGGCAAATTGTAATACCATGGTTATAGAGGCAATGTTATGGCATTTAAACTTAATACTAATAAAATAGAAACTGAAAATAAAACGATTAGATTCCCTATTCTTCTTATTAATCAAATAGAAGATGAAATTCATGAAAAAGATATTTTTTTTTCAAGATTTGTTATTCAGGCTTGTGAATATGCTTTAGAAAATATGGAATCTGATAATAAAACAGATTAATTTTTAATCTGTTTTAAATAGTTATATAAGTTTTCGGCTATTTTTATAGGTAAATATTTATTTAGTTCTTTAATACTTTTTTCTTGCATATTTTTTACACTTCCAAAGGCTTTTATTAGATCTTTTTTTCTTTTTGTTCCTATTCCAGGGACATTATCAAGAACTGATGAAATAGATCCTTTACTTCTGATTTGTTTATGATAGTTAATAGTATATCTATGGACTTCATCTTGGATTCTAGTTAAGTAGTGAAATAGTTTACTTGTTTTATCTATGTTATATGCATCTAGTGTATTTCCATCTATTAAATCATTTGTTTTATGCTGATTATTTTTAACAAGTCCGCATACTTTAATATTTAAGTTTAAGCTATCTAAAACTTCTCTAGATGCTCTTATTTGGTTTATTCCTCCATCAACAATTATAAGTTCAGGAAGATTATCTTTTTCTAGTAGAGCTCGATAATATCTTCGATAAATTACTTCTTTCATTGTCTGATAATCATCATTTTTATCAAGTAATATTTTATATTTACGATATTTATTTTTAGCTGGGACTCCATCAATGAAAACAACCATTCCTGAGACAGAGAAAGATCCAAAGAGGTTTGAATTATCAAATACATCTATTCTAGTAATATTAATTCCTAATAGTGCTGATAGTTCATCATTAGCGCCTTTGGTTCTTTCTAGTTTAAGCACAGCTTTTTTAAAGTTGTTTTCATGATTTACTTTTGCATTTTCTTTAGCCATTAATAAAAGTTTTCTTTTTTTACCACGACTAGCAGTTAGTACTTTAGTTAGAGTAATATTATTAAGATTATCTAAATTTATTTCATTAGGAAGATATATTTCTTTAGGTTTTTCATTTTTTTGATAAAATAAAGCAATATATGTTTCTAGTTCTTCTAAATAGTTATCTGTTACCATAAATATATCATTAAATGTTCCAATTAGTTTACCGTTTCTAATAAATAGTATTTCAATAGTTAAATAACCATTATTAAAATAATAATTAATAACATCCATATCTTCTTTATCTAAAAACTCTACTTTTTGTTTTTCTAAAATTACTTCAATAAACTTCAGTTCATTTTTTAGTTCTAAGGCTAGTTCATAATTCATTTCTTTTGAGTAATAATCTATTTTTTCAAGTAGTTTATTTTTAATAATATCTTCATTACCTCTTAAAAATGATAATATTTCTTTTTCCATAGTTAGTATTTCTTCTTTGGGTATTTTTTTAACGCAGTATCCTAAACATTCATGAATATGATAATAAAGACATACTTCTTTAGGAAGGTTATTACATTTCTTTAAAGGATATAATCTATTTATTAAATTTACTATTCTTCTTGCTGCATATGAATTTACATATGGACCAAATAAAACTTTATCTTTATGCTTTTTAATTTTTAAATATCTAGTTACTTTAAGAGTTGGAAAAGGTTTCTTTTGATATTCAATATAAGGATAACTTTTATCATCTTTAAGTAAAATATTATATTTAGGGTTATATTCTTTAATTAAGTTAAGTTCTAAAATAAATGCTTCTAGTTCAGTAGTTGTAATAATATATTTAAAATAAGCTATTTCACTAACCATGACTGCTGTTTTACCAGTATTAGTCATGCGAAAATAAGAACTTAAGCGTTTCTTTAAGTCTTTAGCTTTACCAATATAAATAATAATATTATTTTTATTATACATTTGGTATGAACCTGGTTTATTAGGCACTATTTGTAGTTCTTCTTTAAACATATCAATCACATTTATAGTATACACCAATTTTGAGTATTATAGTGTATAATTATAGATGGTGATGCAAAAATGATTTTACTTAGTACTTCAATAATAGAAGAGAAGAAAAGTAAATTTTATGGTTATTTATATAAACTTGAGAGTATTGATGAAGTAAAAGATATTTTAAATAATTTAAAAAAAGAACATAAAAAAGCGGTTCACTTTCCCTATGCTTATAAATATTTAAATAGCGCGAGTAAGACTGATGATAAAGAACCTAGTAATACTGCTGGTATTCAAATATTAAATGTTTTAGAAAGAAATAACCTTGAGGAGCACCTTTTAGTAATCATCAGATATTTTGGTGGTAAAAAATTAGGTGCTCCTCTCCTTCTTAGAAGTTATGCTAAATGCGCTAGGATGTGTATAAAATAAAACTTTTAACATATTTTTAATTAGGTGAATATGATGATTAATAAATTAATAAACTTATTTAAAGTATTGGTTATTCCTTTAGGAGTAATATTTCTTACTCCAATTATATTAACTATTTTAAATGTATTTGGACTTAAAACCTATGATATAAGTCTCTTAATAATAATGCTTATTACAGCTTTAATTACTGGCATTATTAGTGGAAGAAAAACTGAAAAGAATGGTTATTTAAATGGGCTTATCTTAGGAGTTATTCTTTGTTTAATTATGTTTATAATTAGTTTAATATTTAAAAACACTTATAAAATAGATACTTTAATATATTATTTAATAATAATTGCCAGCTCGACTGTTGGATCAATGATTGGAATTCAAAAAACAAATAAAAAAGACTAGTTTTAGTCTTTTTTATTTGTTTTTTGAATCTATGATAATCGTTACCGGTCCATCATTTTCAATACTAACGAGCATATCTTCGCCAAATATTCCTGCAAATGTTGGAACTTCTTTATTTAGTTTATCATTAAATTTTAAATATATATCTTTACTTAAATCACCACTTAAAGCATTTATATAACTAGGCCGGTTTCCATCTTTAGTATTTGCTTGCAAAGTAAACTGACTAATAGATAGTATTTCTCCTTTAATATCAATAATACTTTTATTCATAACTCCAGATTCATCATCAAAAACTCTTAAGTTTAAAATTTTTCTAACTAAATAGTTTAAATCATCATCGGTATCATCTTTAGCTATTCCAACTAGAATAATAAAACCTTTTTTTATTTTATTAATTATTTTATTATTAACTGAAACACTACTTGTTTTACATCTTTGAATAACTACTCTCATCTAATAACCTCTAAAACAAATTTTAATAGTTTTAGTTCTTCAATATAATTATCAAGTTCTTCATTGTTTTTTACTTTAACTATTAATTCATAATCTAGAGCTTTTCCAATATTAAATTCTTTAATACTAGTAATTGAGACATTTTTAAAACTTGCTTTTGTTACTATTTCTAAAATATGATTATTTAATGTATTAGTTTTTATCGTAAGTTTTACATCATAAAAACTATTTAAGCTCAAATTTTTATTCCAAGCTACATCTATTAAACGATCACTTTTATTTTGAACATTAGAACAATCTTTTTTATGAATGGTCACACCTTTGCCTTTGGTAACAAAACCTATTATTTCATCTCCTGGTACAGGATTGCAGCAAGCACCCATTGTTACTAAAATATTATCAGAACCGGCTACTATTACATCATTTTTATAGTTAGTTTTTGTCTCAGTTGTTTTGCAGGCTCTTGATAGCATTATATCTTGAACAGATTTTTTATCTTCAAATATTAGATTTATAATATAAACAGCAGTATATCTAAGTGAACCTATACTTAAGAGTAGTTCATCGTAGTTGGATATTTTTAAGTCCTTTAAAACCTTATTAATATTATCGGTAGATAGTACTTCAGATATACTTAATTTTTGTTTGCGAACTTCTTTTTCAAGTAATTCTTTTCCTCTTGTTATATAATTTTCTCGGTCTTTCTTACTAAAATAAGATTTTATTTTATTTTTAGCTTGAGATGTTTTAATAAATTTAAGCCACTGTTTACTTGGTTTAGCAGCATTGCTAGTATTAATTTTAATAATATCCCCATCATTTAACTCATAGTTAAGGGAAACGATGACATCATTTACAATAGCTCCAACAGTTTTGTCTCCTACCCCTGAATGAATTCGATAAGCAAAATCAATTGGGGTTGCCCCATTAGGAAGTTCCATAACGTCTCCTTTAGGGGTAAAAACATAAATTTGTTCTTTTAGAAATTCTTCTGTCATATTTTGAGCAAAGATTTCATCACTTTTTTCTTCGTTATTACTTTCAATAATATTTCTAAATAATTCTAGTTTTTGTTCCATAATATTTTGCATATTACTTTTATGTTCTTTATAAGACCAGTGCGATGCTATACCATGTTCAGCTATTTCGTCCATTTCTGGAGTTCTTAACTGAACTTCAAAAATATGACCTGAGGCACCAAAAACTGTTGTATGAAGCGACTGATACATATTTGCTTTAGGCATAGCAATAAAATCTTTAAACCTTTTCGGAATTGATCTATATTTTGAGTGAATTAAACCAATTGCTAAATAACAATCGCTTTCTGTAGGCACTATTAATCTAAGTGCTAAAATATCATAAATATCTGACCATTTTCTTCCGGTTGTAAGCTTGGTATAAATACTATAAACACTTTTTAAGCGAGTTTTTATTTCAAATTCAATATCATGATCAATTAAAATCTCGGATATATTATTTTTCATTTCTTCTAAACTACTAGTTAAACTTTCTTTAGTTCCATCTAATTTTTCTAGTATTTCATTATATATATCTGGTTTACTATGTTTTAGACATAAATCTTCTAATTCACTTTTAATACTATTAATACCGAGTCGATGTGCGATAGGTATTAATACTTCTATTGTTTCATTAGCTTTTTGTTTGCGCACCGCCTCATCTAGAGCATCAGCTGTTCGCATATTATGGAGTCTATCGGCAAGTTTTATAATTAAAACTCTAACATCTTTACTAATTCCAACTAATACTTTTCTTAAATAAATACTTGAAGATTCATTATAATCAGTTAATTTTAATCTTTTTAGTTTAGCTAAATTATCAATTATAATCATTACTTGAGTTCCATATTTAGCTTCTATTATTTCTAATGAAACTCCGCATTTAAGATATGTTTCGTGGATTAGTGCTGCTACTATAGTAGTTGCATCAACATTTAAATCAGCAACTATTCCTGCTACTGTAAGAGAGTGTTCTATCTGCTCATCACCATTTTTTCTTTTTTGTCCATCATGAGCTTTTTCAGCAAATTTATAAGCATCACTAATCATTTCTAATTCAGTTTTTGTAAATTCATTTGCTACTGCTTTTTTTAAAATATATTCAATTGTGTACATTAAACGTGCTCCTTATAATAAATAATCATCTTGACTATTTTTTTCTTTCTCTACTCTATTTTTAATAATATCCACCATATAATTTTCTAAATCAGAATTAGGAGTTGATAATATATCATTTACCATCTCACCTAAAGTTAAATCTTTAGAATCTAACCAATAATATTTTTTTAAATATCGCCAAATATTATGTTTAGCAATATATTTTATATTATTTCTTTTAAGCTCATTTACTTTTGCAGTAAGAGCTGGTTCTAATTTCGAATATAAATCTTCTTGTGATTCAATATTAAATTGTTGTGTAGACATTTTTCGTCTTCCTTTCCTTATTACAGAACTACTCTTATAAATATATTTAACTGTTTTTCATATATTTATTATATAACAAAATTTAAGTTTTTTAAAGGATGATACTTATAAAAAATAAATTTATTAAAAGTTCTTTAATATTAATAATTGGCGGAGCCCTTACTAAATTATTTGGTTTTTTTATTAGAATATATTTCACAAGAATTATTGGCCAAGATGGAATTGATATTTATGCAATTATTATGCCAACATTTAGTTTATTAATTGCGATTGCCCAATTAGGTTTTCCTATTGCAATCTCTCATATAATCGCTAAGGGGGAAAAAAGAGGAAAAAATGTAATTTTATCTGTTATTCCAATTTCAATTATATTAAATATCATTTTAATTAGCCTTACTATTATTTCAGCTCATTACCTTAGTCATAATCTTCTCCATGAACCAAGAGCTGAAATACCTCTTATTTGTTTATCTTTAGTGCTACCATTTATTTCTATTTCTAGTATTATTAGAGGCTATTTTTTTGGTAAACAACAAATGGTACCTCATACTTTATCTAATATTATTGAACAAGTTGTTAAACTAATAGTTATCCTCTTTTTATTACCCTATCTTCTAAAATACGGAACAATAGTTGCTGTTTCTGGCTTTGTTTTAATTAATATATTTTCAGAAATTATTTCTATCATTATATTTTTATTATTCTTACCCAAAAATTTTACAATTTCTAAAGAAGATATTAAACCAGATTTAGGAACTATTAAAGAAGTTTTAGAAGTTGGCATACCTAGTGTTGGTAGTAGAATTATTGGCAACATCGGTTTTTTCCTAGAACCTATTATTTTAACTTATATTATGATGTTTGTTGGTTATCAAAGTTCTTATATAGTTAGTCAGTATGCAGTATATAACACTTATGTAATAGGCCTTTTAATTGTCCCAACCTTTTTTATTACAGCACTTAGTACTGCCTTAATTCCGGAAATTTCAAAAAACAGTCATAATAAAATTAAAGTTAAAAAATTATTTAAAAAGGTGATGGTTTTATCATTAATACTAGGAATAGTAGCAAATGCATTTTTATTCTTTTCTGCAGAGTATATTTTGAAAATAATTTTTAATACAACTAAAGGTGTTACATATATTAAAGTTCTAGCTCCTTTCTTTGTATTTTATTATTTAGAAGCACCTATGGCAAGTACCCTTCAAGCTCTTGGTTATGCTAAATATCAAGTAAGAATAACAGCAATTGGAATAATTATTAAATTATCAATGATTGTTCTATTAAGTTTATTTAAAATTGGTATTTACTGTTTAATATTTGCCGAAGTAATCTTTATTCTAATTGTTGTTTTACTTAATTATTTAAAAATAAAAAAAATATTAAGAAGCTCTTAGCTTTTTAATATTTCAATTGCTTGACGCATTTTTAAATCATACTCGACCGTATTTTTATCTACCATTTTTAAAAATTCTTCTTCAGTAGTTTGATAAGCTTCGGCAAGTTTAGTTATTTCTTCTTCAACAGCTGTCTTTTCAATTACAATTTTTTCTTTTTCTGCTATTTTTTCTAAAAGATATCTAGATTTAATTCTGTTAATTGCTTCTGGTTCCATCATCTTTTCAGTAGATTCTTTATTGGTTTTAGTTAATTCGAAATATTGATCTAATGTTATCCCTTGCATTTGTAATTGCTGAGTATATTGCTCTAAGATTCGCTTAACTTCTTCAGCAATAATTTCTGGATTAATCTCTACTTCTAAATTTTCTGTTGCTTTTTTTAGTAATTGATCAATATAACTATTTTCAGCATCTGCTTCTTTACGTTCTAGTAAATGTTTACTTATTTTACTTTCTAGTTCGTTTTCGGTAGTTATATCGTCATAACCTAAGTCTTCATAAAAATCTTTATTAAGCTCAGGTAAAACCCTTTTTTTAATACCTTCTATCTTTACTGTGAACTCTACATCTTTACCTTTAAGTTTATCAACATAATCTTCTGGGAATTTTAAATTTATTATTTTCTCTTCACCAATTTTCATACCGATTAATGCTTCTTCAAAGCCAGGAATAAAAGAATTAGATCCAATTTCTAGAGGATATGCTTCTCCACTCCCACCTTCAAGTTCTTTTCCATCAACTATACCTTTAAAATTAATAACTGCAGTTAATCCTTTTTCAACTATTCCATCATTATCTTCAATTACATCAGCATATTGATTCCTTAAACGATTAATTTCAGTTTCTATTTCTTCTTTAGAAACTTTAACATCTTCTTTTTTGATACCTATTTTTTTATATTTACCTAATTTTATCTCTGGTTTTTCTATAATTCTAAATTTAAAAGTTGCCTCATTTTTACAGACATGAGTAACATCAACCGATGGTTGACAAACTGGTTCTATTTTATTATCAGCCATCATTTTTTGATAAGCACTATCTATAGATAAATTAATAGCGTCCATAAATAAAGATTCGGCACCTACTTGTTTAAAATAAACATCCTTAGGTACTGTACCTTTTCTAAAACCATCAAGTTTAATATCTTTTTTCTTAGCTTTATAAGCTTTATCTAGTGCTTCTTCCCATTCTTTACCTTCAATAGAAATTTCTATTTCTTTAACATTTTTTTGCATATTTTTCTCCTTTGCTTTACTTTTCATATTATACTGTATTTCATTATTTTATGCAAGGGACTGAAAGATTTGATAGTGTAAAATATATTAGGGGAAGGTATAAAAAAAAGAAGATCTCTGTTAAAATTAATTTGAAATATAAATAACGGAGGTTCTTCTTATGAATATGATATCACAATTTGGGCAAGTTTTGGA
>JAQVNR010000056.1 GCA_028703035.1 Bacilli bacterium
TATTTATAATAAATATTTTTTTAAAACTCTTTCTAATTCTTTTATTTCAATTGGCTTTCCTAAATAGTCATCAAAGCCAGCATTTATATATTTTACTTTTGAATCTGTTTCAACGTCTGCTGTTAAAACTACAATTGGAGTTTGATATCCTTTTTCTTTTAATGTGTTCATTGTTTCTGTACCACTCATATTTGGCATCATTTCATCAAGAAGAAGAAGATCAAACTTTTCTCCAGCACTTATTTTATCAAGACATTCTTTACCGCTAGAAACACTTATTATTTCAGAGTTATATTTATTTAATAAACGCTCAGCTACTTTTAAATTAAGGGTATTATCATCAATTAAGAATATCTTTTTACCAGTTAAATCTAAAATTTCAGGACTCTTTAGAGTATCTTTTATGAGCTCTTCATTTTCTTCGATAATCTTTTGATCAAGAGCTACTGTAAATTTAGAGCCTTTTCCATAATACTTTGAACGGTGATATGTCCTCCCATTAGCTCTAAAATATGTTTGGTAATAGCAAGGCCTAATCCAGTACCTTCAGTTGTTGTATTTCGGTCCTCATCTAGTCTTGAAAATCTTACAAATAGCTTATCTATTTGATCAGGCTTAATACCTCTTCCTGTATCTTCAACAGCAATTATTAATCTTGAAGTATTATTTTTATTAACTGAGTGAACTGTTAAATTCACGTGTCCTTCACTAGTATATTTAACTGCATTAGTTAAAAGATTAATAATTACTTTAGTAAGACCTCTCTTATCTCCTAAGAGTTTCTTAGGTAAATCTGGAGCAATATAAACATTTAAAGGAATACCTTTTTCTTGGTAGCGGTAATCTACTAATTTTACTGCGTTATTTAGCATTTCTTGAGGATTATATTCTTTTTCTTTTATTTCTATTTCGCCACATTCTATTTTAGACATATCTAAAACATTGCCGACTATATCATGTAGCACATTAGCTGCACCTATTATATCTCTAGAGTTTTCTTTTGATTCTTCTAAAGTAGTAACATCTTTATTAAGCTCACTTAAACCAATTATAGCATTAAGTGGAGTTCTTATTTCATGGCTCATGCTTGATAAGAAGTCAGATTTTGCCCGGTTAGCTTTTTCTGCCATATCTTTTGCAAGTTCTAGTTCATGAAGCATTTTTAAATCAGGGTTTTCAATTGTGTGAAACATTAACACACAAATAAATGCATGAATTGCTGTTGCTACCAACCATTCTCTATTAAGTAGTAATATAACGGTTAAGATTCCAATACTTAAAATAAATAGAAATATAGGTATATACTTTTTATTTTTGATTCTATCATTATCTTTTATAATATTAAAAATTGCAACCCCTACAACAATCAAATATACGGATGCCATTAAAAATATAGATGGACCTTCAGTATAGTTTGAGTTAGCAGCTAAGCGTATTGGTAATATTAAACACAAAATCGTTAGAATTATTCCTATTAAAATAGTAGTTTTGTTTATAATCTTATATTTTTTTTTCTTTATTAGAGTGTCTAAACTTTCATAAGAAACCATTAATATATATGTTTGAAAAATTAATACCCACCAAATTAAATAAGCAATATAACCTTTGAAAAAAAATTGGCTTATAAAATTAGTAGAATTAAGAAATGCGACACTGTAATGACAGCCTATTTCAAGTAATATGCCTACAATACTAATTTTTAATAGTTTCAAATATATAATATTATCATAGTTTTTAATAGTTTCTTTTGATTTATACACACTATAAATCATTATTAAATATGATAAAGAAAATATTAACAAAAATACAAACAAACTCAAACTAACCTCTCCTTTTTTTAATTTTTATTACTTATATGTCTTTAATAATTTTTGAATAGAATTGTAATTTTCAGGAATTGTTATCTCTCCTGGCTGATTTGGCGAAACATATCCACGATTATTTTTTCTGATTGCATCTCTATCTAATTTAGCTGAGTATGGTTTAGCACCAAAATCTTTGTTATCTTTATAAACAAACGGTAAATATTCTTCCCCTAATTGATTTTTAATATTGTTATGAGCTTTATTTATTATATCATAAAATTTATTTCTGTCTCTTTCTCTAATTACTATATCTACTACCATACGGTTTTGACCGTCTATAAATGCAGGATAAGCTTCACATTTTAATATTCTGTTATCTTCTAAAATAACTGTATTAAGGTCATTAGGTGTAATGATATTATCATTTGTAATTATTGAATCATCTGCTCTACACAGAGTTTTCATTATTCCATTTTTCACTTCAACAATGTCAAAATACTTCCAAAATTCTATATTATCTTCAGACACATTATAACTAGCATCTGTTAAAGCTTGATTATTTAAATATCCGTTAAAAGAACTTGAAGATTTTTTGTTTTCGATTAATCCGCGAACAGTTATATCTAAATTGGGTTTATCACTAGAATAAATTACTTCTAGAGTAATAGGATCTAATACCCGATAGACATCTCCTAAAAGCGGTTTTCCATTTATTGCAGTTGGACCAGTTTCTCCTGAACCAGTGCAATTTAGAATTTCTATATTATCATTTTTATATGATGACTCAAGTCTTTTAGTTAATGGCTCCCCTGCTGAAAAAACATATTTAACATCGGGTCTTTTTTCGAACATTTTTTTAATAGTTTTTATTCTCTGAATTTTTTCTTCTTTTGTTGGTTCAACACTTTTCGGAGCGTTCTTTATTGTTTCCAAAATAAAGCTTATTTTTTTTCTTTTGCTTTTAGTAATCATTATATATAATGGATCTAAAATACTTGGTGGGCTCATTATTATAGTTGCTCCAGATTTATAATAAATTTCTGCTATTTTCGAAAAATCAATTAAAGGGTCTATGTAAGCTGGAACTCCTAATTGAAGAAAGAAATTCAATGTCTCTAAAGGCGTTACAAAGTTGCAAGGTAGTGTCGCTAGATATTTATCTTCATCAGGAATGAAATCATATCCTTGAGCTTCTAGTTTTCTACACATATTTACAAATGCTGAATTTGGCATTCTTAAAGTTTTAGGTTTGCCAGTACTACCACTAGTAAATAAATAACTACAGTCTTTACTTCCACCATCATTATTAATTTTAATTTTTCTTTTATCATTTTCCGCACTTTTCATTAAATCTGTATAATCTATGTACTCAATATTAGGATACAATTTGAAACCTTTTGTTAATATATCATCTATAGATTCATTATATTGTAGATTATTATAACTAGCTATCTCTGTTGGTAATAATACAATGTTTTTTATTCCAGTTTTCGAAATAGCACCTTTGGTACTAGGATTGTTTTCCAAAGCTTCATAAAATCGTTTAGAGATAAATATAGTGTCTGATTCTAATTCGTCAGTAAATTCCTGTGGGTTATCTGCAAATAATGGAAAACCTGGTGTAGCAAATATACTTCCATATTTATTTGAACCATAAAAAAGATTTATAAAAGCTTCTGTAGTATCATCTAGTACTGTAATAGGTTTATCTACACCAACACTTAACATATCTAAAGCCTTACTAATGTTATCAACATTTTCCAGTAATTCTCCGGAAGTTACTTCATCGCCTCCTACATCTAAAATCAAATGGCTACCATCACTAGCCAAACCACTTTCTAAGTTATTATAAACTGTTAGATTTTTCATTTTTTCCCCCTTTAAAAATTTTCAATTTTTACTTCGTGTTTTTTAAGTTGATTTATTATATCATTTAATATCAATAAATGTCAATTTTTACCATTAATTACGCAGGACCACTACTATCCCAACGGAATTAAAAGTCAATAATAATTTGCTATTAAAAGATAAATTGGTCTAAAATTTATAAAAAAAAACATATCAAAAAAATAGAAGACAACATCTTCTATTAGTGCATATTTTATTTGCTTCTTTTTAATTGGGTGATTTCATCATTCTCAGAACTTTCTATTTTATCAAATATGATGTCAACGTTATTTAACAATCTATTGCCTTCTATATTTAATTGTGACCAATTAGAAGTTTTAATTCCTAACATATTTTTAACCTGTTTAGAAGAATCAGGCATAAAAGGTTCTAATATATTAGCTATATTTGCCATTAAATTGATACATGTAAATGTGGTATTGTTAAAATCTATTAATGATTCTTTAGCTTGTATCCAAGGTTTTTGGTTATCATAATATTTATTTGCGATTTGAACTAGATTTAGTGCCGAATCAATTGCTTGTCTCAATTCTCCCCGAGAGATTAGTTCACCTACAATACTATAACTTTTATTAATTATTTCATCTATTTCTAAATCCATTTTTCCTTCTGGTATTATTCCTTCAAATTTTTTCACTAGAAATGCTAAATTTCTATTTACAAAGTTTCCGTATTCGCCTACTAAATGCTTATTATGATTATGCTCTAAAACTTCATAAGAAAAATTTGTATCTTTTGTTTCCGGACCATTAGCTATCATATAATATCTAATAGTATCGCTTTGATATGTATCTATTAAATCTTTTACAATAATCCCATTTCCCTTGCTTTTAGAAATTTTTTCATTGTTCATATTTACATAATTGCTGGATAAAATATAATCTGGTAATTGAAAATTATTTTTTAATCCTAATAATAATGCCGGGAAAATTATTGTATGGAAAGGAATGTTGTCTTTACCATGAACATAATATGTAATTAAATCATCGGATTTTGTCATAAAATCAGTGAAATCAATTCCATAATCTTCTGAATACTTTTTGCCTGCAGTCAAATAACCTAATACCGCTTCTATCCACACATATATTTTTTTGTCTTCAAACCCTTTTACTGGTGTATTAACACCCCAATCTAGTTGTCTTGTTGCTGCTCTGTCTAGTAATCCGTTTTTTAAATATTTAATGGATTCGTTAATTGCATTTAAACGCCATTTTTCTTTGCTATTATCAACTAGCTCTTGTATCTCATTTTGAAAAGATGATAATTTAAAATATAAATGAGTATTGCCTTTTTGTGCAGTATGAGTTCCGCAAGCTTTACATTTTTTCTCTAATAATTCTTTTGCATTAATTGTAGTCAAACATTCATCACACTGATCGCCTTTTGCAAGACCACTGCAATAAGGACAAATACCTTCAATTTCTCTATCTGAAAGATATTGATTACATTCTTCACAAAAATCTTGCTCTTCGGTCTTTTCGTATATATATCCATTTTCTAAAAGAAGTTCAAAATACTTTACAACTTCCTTTTTATGATATTCATCACTTGTTATTGTATATAAATCATATGAGAAATTCAAACGATTAAAACACTCAGTAAACTCTTCATGATATTTTATAGCGATATCTTCAGGTTTAATACCCTCATTTTTTGCTCGAACTGTAATTGGTGTGCCGTGTGCATCAGTTCCAGATACATATATAACTTTATCACCTTTCATCCTATAATATCTTGCGATTACGTCTCCAGGTAATAATGCTGCCAAATGACCAACATGTAAAGAATTATTTGCGTAAGGCCACGCTCCTCCTATAAATACTTTCATGGATACCTCCTTTTTTTATGATATTATCATTTTAATTCTGAAAGAACAAGCTGTTTTTGATGTTTAAACTAAATTTATGACTTTAAGTAAAATAATATATATAAATATTTAAATTTCATTAAACATTAATAGTTTAAATGTTTTTACGATAATGCTCAATTGTTTTCAGCAATACTTATACTAATGCGAATCCATTCGCCATCTAATAAAGGATATGATTCAGTAATGTCAACATTATCTCATCAATTATAAAATGACAATTAGGATTGTTTGATACTATTCTTTAGTTCAAGGAACAATAACTTGGATTGCTATAGATTTTTCTATTTCCTCAAGTCGGAACGAATATTATCGCTTTTTATCCTTTAAATCAATACTTTTAACTATTTTAATTATTTAACCATTCTTTTCCTGCTACATAAATATTTTGATTTTTGGTCAATTTTTTTTGTAAAGTTAATTGTTCTGCGACCAATCCAACTTCTGACTCTAAAAAAGATTTCTTTTCTAGTATATTATCTTTATAACCTAAATATAATTCACCAAAATTACCATAAAATGGATCCTTATATAAATTATTAACAATGTCTTCAATCCGAAAACTTTCTAATTCACAATAAGAAATTACAACTTTAAAAATTTCTTCCCAAGCTTTTTCGCTATATTTACTAACCATTTTCTTTTGTCCAAATAATATTTCTCTTTTTACAGTCAAAATATTTAATAGTAGTCTTTTTTTCATTTCTATTGAAGATAAAAATTGTTTGTTTTTTTTGATTTTAGGGATAATAAATTTTCCGTCAACTTTAGGAAACGGTAAAAAATCAATAGTATCTTTTACAAATTTTTTTGAATATAACAATTTATCTTCAAAAGCTATATCTTCGTCAATTCGAAGTTTATTTTCAATATGAAAAGATATAGTTGTTTTAATTAATTCCTCAAAAAACTTAGTATCTACTTCTTCATCAGCAATAAAACATATATCTAAATCACTCCCCTTTGTTCCATAAACCGTTGAACCATATAATATTAATGTTAGTTTTGTTATATCAAAAGAGTTTTTAATGACATCAACATATTTTTGCTTTATTTCTATATTTTCCATTTTATCACTAAGCTTTCTATTTTAATGCTAATTTTCTTAAATAAGTCAACATATCATCTATGTCTTTTTTTGTTATATTAGGGTTTCCAGACATATATCTTAAAGGAAAAAGAACTTCACCCTGTTTAATAATACCATTATCATCTGTTAAAGAAAATTGATGCAAATGATATATACCCTCCTCCGATAATTGTTTGTGAATATCTATATTTTTTTCATTTATTTTTTTGATATTTATTGAATCTAATTTTTCTTTATCTTGGACATACATAAAAACAACTGAATTAATATTAACACTATTTAACAAAACAAAATCATTCGAATTTATTATTTTTTTACTTAAATATTGAGCCATCTCACATCTTTTTTCAATCATTTGCCCAATTTTTTCAATTCCGATATTTTTAATCATAAACCATAATTTTAATGATACCCAACTTTTAGAACCTATAAAAGGTGTGACTTGTCCAAACGCGTAATCCTCTTGCATTATTAAATCAGATGATGAAGTCACTAATTTAAAATTTTCTGGGTCTTTTATTAATAACGCACTTATGCAATAAGGTGTTGCCAATACTTTATGAGGGTCAGTAGAAATACTGTCAAAATATTGAATTCCTTCTATTTTACATTTCAACTTTTTAGAAAATGCTAAAGAAAAACCATGGCACGCATCAGCATGTAACCAAATATTTTCATCTATTTCTTTTACTAATTTATATATTTCAGTAAGATTATCAATTGATTGTGTTCTACTATCTCCAACATAACAAACTACAGACATTATTTTTCCTTTATTTTCTATCAATGTTTTCTTTAACTCATCAAGATTATACCGATAATCTTTAGTAGGAACTTCTAATATGTTATTTCCACAACCAATCCACATTAAACTACTTCTAATGCTATAGTGCGCTATTCCTTTTGGAATAACAACCTTATAATTCTCTGGAGATTTTACGCCTTCAATCATTGTTTTTGAATTATGATTTTCTCTTGCTAATAACATTGCAGTTGCATTACTACCTGTCCCACCATAAGTTATAACTCCACCAACATCCCAAATATTTTTTATTTCTTTTATTTCATAACCTAATAATTCTCTAAGCCATTTTATTACAGCTATTTCCATATGAGTAGCAATAGGTGCACAAAATGATGAATTAATCAAATTTTGTTGCAAAAAATCTGATAATATCGCTCCGCTAATTGCTGCGGTTGAATTTCCCGAATCAGGAAAGCTCATAAATTTTTCGTTGCTAAAATTTGAACAATAAGGCATTATCTCATTTTTAAAATAGTCTAATAATTCATTTAGTTCAGTACCTTTGTTTGGAATTTCTAACAATTCTGAAAAATTACTTATATCATAATTTTTTTCCTTAAATTTATTATTTAATTTAAAATCTATTCCCATATTTATTACTTTTTCCAAACATATTTTTGAATAGTCTTTTGTATCTTTACTTAATATTTCTTTCATCTTATGAATAACTTTCTTTTTTATTTATTTTTTGGTAAAACTGTAAAACTTTTGTGTAGTCTATGAGTATATTTTTCTCGTTCAAATATTTTACCAGCTTTAATTCTTATTATTAGTTCATCAAGTTCTTTGATTTTTTTATCAAGTTCATTTATTTTTCTAGTATTATCCGGTTTTGGTTCTTCTCTACTAGAAAAATTTAACTTACTTATTTTAGTAACACCATCAACTAGATTAGCAACATCTTTGTTAAATTGCATCTCAATATCTTCTTTAGTAAAATCAGAATTTTCAATAGTATCGTGAAGTAGTACCGCACAGATTGTGTCTCTATCAGCTCTCATTTCAGATAAAATGCTTGCAACTGATAATAGATGAACAATATAAGATTCTCCACTTTATCTGGTTTGATTTTGATGCAATTTCTCTGCTAGTTCATAAGCTTCTTTAATCATTTTTAAATCTTCTGGATTATCATTGTATTTAATAATATTTTTTAATAATAACTCTAACTTCATTTTATCCACCACCTTATAAAAAAAGCAATCCGTTAATATAACAGTTGCCTTAATAAAACAAAATATTTAAAAAAATAAATTATACATAACAAAACAAGATTTTTTTGTATTAATGTTTATATTAGCCGATATTAATTTATTTCTTATTTTCATACAAATTTCCCCCCAAAAACAAGTAATAGTATTGATAATACACTAATTAATAATGAATGTCAACATTTTTTGCCTCCAATATAATCTC
>JAQVNR010000057.1 GCA_028703035.1 Bacilli bacterium
CTCTCGTAGAATAGTCTAAGCTATAAGGTGAGTCAGAACAATCCACAGTGTCAGAATGTATTATAATAAAAGAAAGGATATAATACAAGCAGTTCTTTAATGAACTAATAGTATTATACAAGGTGTATAAAATGTTAATATTAGCAAAATCAGTCTTAGGATTAATGCTGGGATTTATTTTATCTTTAATAACAGCAGTTATATTAATACCATTTTTAAAGAAAATAAAGGTCAATCAAACAGTTAGTAGGCTTATCAACAAACGGCATTTAAAAAAAGATGGAACTCCGACTATTGGGGGTCTAATATTTATCATTCCTACAATAATTATAATGATTCTTCTCTATTTAAGAGGATCAATTGAAATGAATTTTAACCTTACAATATTAATGTATGTCTTTATTTGTTATGGAATTCTTGGATTCTTTGATGACTTTTTAAAAGTAAGATATCACAATAATAAAGGAATAAGCACTTTAACAAAATTATTTTTTCAAATAATAATAGCATTAGTATTTTATATTATATATAAATATAATGGTGGTGACTCATCTTTAATAATTAGTTCTCTAAATATTGATATACCTTTAGGATGGGGATTTGGTATATTTATCTTACTGGTTTTAGTTGGAACAACAAATGCCGTAAATATAACCGATGGTCTAGATGGATTATGTGGTGGTCTATCAGTAATGGCACTTATTGCTTACGGTGTTATTGCTTGGGGTACAACTTGGGTTACCGGATATCAAGAGCTAGCAATATTTTCTTTTGTTTTAATTGGCTCTCTTCTCGGTTTTCTAGTTTTTAATACCCACCCTGCTAAAATATTTATGGGTGATACTGGATCACTTGCCTTAGGTGGCGCGATTGCTACTTTAGCAATTTTAACTAAACATGAGCTATCTTTAATTGTTATTGGCGGTGTTTTCGTAGTAGAAACACTATCAAGCTTAATTCAAATAATTGCTATTAGAAAGTTTAATACTAAAGTATTTAAAAAGGCTCCACTCCACCATCATTTTGAAGAACTTGGCTGGGTAGAAACTGATATAGTTAAATTATTTTGGGTAGTTGGATTACTTCTAGCAATGCTTGGTATAATTTACGGAGTTTGGATTTAAAAATTCAGATGGGGGTATAAGGTGAAAAAAAATATATTAGGAATTATATTTACCGTCTTAGGTTTATCATTATTTGGCTTAGTAATGGTTTACTCATCAAGTAGTATATGGAGTCAATATAAATTCGAAGACTCGCTATATTTTTTCAAACATCAAGGACTATTTCTAATAATCGGAATAATTGGAATGTTAATTCTTTCTAAAATAGATTATAAAATATATCATAAAAAAGCAAACTTAATTATTCTAGTTTGCTTTTTATTATTAGGGCTTGTCCTCATTCCGGGAATTGGCACTATCAGAAATGGTTCAAGAAGTTGGTTTGGTCTTGGCTCTTTTGGCATTCAGCCAAGTGAGTTTGCCAAAGTAGGACTAATAATTTTTACTGCTAAATATTTAGCTAATAACGAAAAAATTATGGCAAACTTTAGAAAAGGAGCAGTGCCTATTTTAATTATAATCTTTATTTTCTTTGCTTTAATTATGCTTGAGCCTGACTTTGGAACTGGAATGGTAATAGTTGGAACATTAATCGGTATGCTCTTTGTTTCAAATATAAAACTTAATTTCTTTGCTTACGCTGGTGTTGCTGGACTTATAGGTATAGCTTCTCTTATTGTTGCTGCACCTTATCGAATAGCTAGAATCATATCATTTTTAAATCCTTGGAGTGACCCACTTGGATCAGGTTTTCAAATTATTCAAAGTTTATATGCTATAGGTCCTGGTGGTTTATTTGGCCTTGGGTTTGGAAATTCAATTCAAAAACATTTTTACTTACCAGAACCCCAAACAGATTTTATTTTTGCAATTATTAGTGAAGAATTTGGCTTTCTAGGCATAATAATTCTTGCTACTCTTTATCTTACACTATTTTATAAAGTAGTAAAAATTAGTATTAATTCTAGTGATTTATTTGCTAAATACTTAGCTTTTGGTTTAATATTTGGTATTATGCTACAAACAGTCTTAAATATTAGTGTTGTAATTGGCCTTGTTCCTGTAACAGGGGTAACACTACCCTTCTTTAGTTATGGGGGTTCATCGCTCCTAGTATCACTTGGAAGTATCGGAATAATATTAAATATAGCTAAGCAAGTAAAGTAAAAGAAATAATCTTACTTAAATCAAAAAATTAAAAAAAACTGCTAATCAACCTGTAAAAGATAATAATATAGAGTATATATTATCCCTAGCAGAAAGCAGGTTATGAAATGAGTGATAGTTTACAGTCAAACAAGTTAACTGAAGTTATGGTTGAAGAAATAAAGGTGATTATTGATAGCTTTTTACAAAATTAATAATGAGTTATTATGAGCATATTGGAATGTAGGAAAAATTATTGTAGAAAATGAACAAAATGGAAATATTAAAGCAGAGTATGGTAAACAGATTATATTAAAATTGTCTAAAGATTTAACAAAGTTATTGGGAAAAGGTTCTTCTAGATCTAACCTTGAATTTATGAGAAGATTTTATGTCTCGTAGCCAATATCCCAGAAGCTGTCTAGGAAATTGAGTTGTTCTCATCGAGTTATTATATATAAATAATATTGAAAAACGTTCTTTTTATTAAAAAGAGACGATAAATTCAAAATGGTCAGCAAGAATGCTAAAAGAGCAAATTGGCAAGTCTTTATAT
Source organism: Bacilli bacterium (assembly GCA_028703035.1). Classification (GTDB taxonomy): domain Bacteria; phylum Bacillota_I; class Bacilli_A; order RF39; family UBA660; genus DUUS01. The sequence goes on from JAQVNR010000057.1 coordinate 2,767, forward strand.
GAACGTTTATTATAAATATTAAGAACATAAGCTCTTTTTTAGTAATATAAAAAGCAGAAATATTTCTGCTTAAACTGATATTTCTAAGTTTCCAATAAAGACTTTACCTTGATCTTCATTTTGGGGAGCACCAGTTCCATGTAAATATATTTCAACTGTATATTTATGAATAACTCTTGGCGGAATATAAATATTTCCTTTTACTACTTCACCATTTAATTTTGGTACAGTTTGAGCACTTAAATTGGGTGCACCATTAGTACCAATTAAGTTATATTTTAAGTTATTAGAAATAAAATTGTTCTTATCTACTTTCCATGTTAAATTATACATAAGTGGATAATCTGATAAATTTTCAACAGTAAACTCCTTAATAGGCTTTTCACTTGGAACATAACCAGGCATTAAAGTTTGATCTTCTGGTAGCAAACCAGTAACATTTATTGTTTCTCCATCTGAATAATGAATTATAATGTATGGTGTAGATGTCTCAACTCCTGAACTCCCAGTTTTAATTGATGACCCAGTCCCTACAATTGGCTTTTCATCTTCATCTTCATCTTCATTATCTGGATTAATAGGCGTAGTTGGTTTAATACAATTTGTATCACACAAGCCATCACCATCAGTATCACAGAATAAATCGCATATCTCATCACCGTTTAAATCAAGATTTAAGTCTGGTGAACAATCTTTATCAGTATCGATATCTAAATCTGCTTTTCCATCTCCATCTATATCAATGTTTATATCAGGCCAGCCATCACCATTAAGATCACAATTTAAAGTGCACGTACCACACGCGTCCCCTACTACATAATTAACTAAATTAGTATCAGCTTTTTTATCACCATCTAAATCAATGTTAAATCTTGCTTTTCTATTTCCTTTATAATCGATGTTTATATCTGGTTTATTATCACCATCTATATCGATATTTATATCAGCAATATTATCTTTATTAATATCTATATTTATATCAGGAATTCCGTCTCCATCAATATCTTTATTTAATGATGCAACACTAAGATAAGCAAAACCAGCATATGTTGCTCCTGCTAAGGCAAAGAGAAATAACCAAAAAGAAAATATAATCCAGTTCTTACTAATTGTCTTTTTTTCTTCAATCGTGAATTTTAAAGTTAACTTTTCTTTAGAAACTTTTAAACTATAAGGTAAAAAAGTATAATCATCTTTAGGATTACATGTAAGTTTAATACATTTATAAACATGTTTTTTGCTTACTTCTAAATCAGTTTGATATATCTCTTTTAATATTTTTTCGATTTCAATATATTGATCTTGTTCTGATAAAATATTAAATTTAATTAAATCAAGAGATTTATCTGCCCTACCAAGTATCGGATTTACTTTTTCTTCTATTTTCCTCATCGCACTCACCCTCTTACTTATTTTAACATAGTAATTACTTTTTTAACACTTACTAAGTGGTTATTATAAAATCTTTTATAAGTAGCAGTAATTCCCTTAATTTGATCTTGTTTATATTTTATAGCTAGTTTTAATTCGTTGTTTATTATCGTTTTTAATTCAGCATCATTAACCTCAAAATTTTTAGCAGTATCAAAAATCAGTTTTTTTAAGCCTGCGTATTTAGAAGTGTCTACTAAAACGTCACTTTCATCTAAATTGTTTAAAATACAATAATTTAAATAATATGTTAACGAGTATTTTTTATCAATTAGATTATTACTAAAATCCTTGATTTCTTTATATTTTCTAAGCGGTTTTTCTATTTGAAAACGTTCTAAAAATTCCCATAATCTTAATGCATATATAAAGTTTTGATCTTTTAGAATTACATTAGTTTTACGAATTGGTGACCTTACTGGATTAGCATTCATCATATTTTTCATAAATTGACTACTTTTAAAATCATCTAAAATATCTCTAATCTCTTCAATTTTATCTTGTAAGTTAAGCGGTTTATTAGAGTCTTCTAATAGTTTCTCATAATTAACTGATTTTAATGATATCGAGTAATTAATATTTTCATTTTTAAATTTAGTACTTGCCTCATAACTAACCGTTTTTATCTCTTTAAAACTAGATTCTTCATCTTTATATACTAATTGATTTTGAACAAATACATATAAATTATTAATAAGTGAGTAAATAAATCTATTTTCATATAAATCAATTGTTTCTTCTTTAAAAATATTAAGTAGTTTAATTGGTTTAACTACTCCATCTTTATCAACTTCTTGGATTAAAGAAGTATGCTGAGCTAGATGTTTTATTGACTCCTCTGTTATTTTTTTGGTTTTTTCAATCGGAATAATATCTTCTTCTTGAACTATAAAACGTCTTGGATTACGAATAATTTTATCTAAATAAGGAATAGCATCTAAAATTGTGTCAACCCATGAAAAATCAATAGTTAATCTTTCACTATTTCTTTTTGCGACTACTTTAGATTTTGTTTTAGTAATAAAATCTTTTGTTTCGTCGGGATTTAAGCTACCTACAATAGCTTGTAATTCTTCATTCATAAAATATCTTCCTTTATTTAAATTGTTTTCTTTAATTTCTCTATATACGCGATACATTCTTTCATGTTATTATCCCCAAATGTTTCATTGATGAAATTAATAAATCCATCTAATTCATTACGAATATATGCTAAGTTTAATTGATCAAACTTTCTTAAAATTTTATGAGCAATAATATAATCAATAGCGACTATCTCTTGACCACCACATGCTACATATGCTGGAACAAATTCTTTTAATTGCTTAACAATACGATTACCAAAAGCAAGCCTAAATTTTTCTATCACATAATCATCCATTAAAGCTATTTTTCCCAAAATCGCATCAGATACTGGATGATCAGTTTGAGCTTGTTTTAAAATAGTTGTAAAATACTGACTTGATAAATTTACTTTAGCAGTAATAGGTGCATCAAACGCTACTCCTTTATTATCAATATTAATTGGCATAGCACGGTCATATACTTTATCAGTAATCATAAATGTTGAGTCATCATTATTAATTGTTCCAATATACCACATGTTTGTTGGAATTCTCAGGCGTCCATTTTCAATTAACTTTGGATCACTTGCCCATGCATTTGGCACTAAATCAATTACCCATTCATCAGAGCTTGGAAGCTCTAAAATCGACAACATCTCAGCAAAGTAATATTCAACTCTTGAAATATTCATCTCATCAAGTAAAGTTAAATAAACATTATCACGATATTTAGCCTCATACATCTTTGTTAATACTTCAGTTTCATTAAATCTTTTAGTAAACTCATTAAAATAACCAAATAATTCAGATGAGTCACGCCATGAAGGCTGAACGGGCGCAATAACAGAATCATTATTAATAAAGTTACCAAAGGCATAAGCCAGAGATGTTTTACCTGTACCAGATATACCTTGTAATATTATTAATCTATTGGAAGCAAAAGATGCGATAAATAATCTAATTAAATTAATATTATAATATAAGCCCATCTCAGAAGCTGCATAATTTAAGAAAGAATCGCATAATTCTTCAAGATTAATTGATGTATTAAAAGGCTCTGGAATATAGTTTTCCATAACATTATCAACTTGAGATAGTTTAAAGAATCTACTTTCTCCTTCTTCAAGCTTATTAATAACATTACCTTCTTCATCATATTCAATCCCACCAGCACCAGGATCACTCATCGCTAAGAATTTTTGATTCTCAGTTTTTAACTTTATTACTTCATTATTTAAATTATCTATTTCATCAACTAAAGCTTGTTGATGACCTACTCTATGACGATATTTAATAAAGCCAGTTATTATCTTATAAATAAGGTAAAAGAATAAACCAAATAGTAATAGTAAGCAAAGGCTCGCTAAAATTATTATTATTACTCCTGCTCCTGTTAAATTTTCAGAATGCTCTTTAATTACATCAATATAATTTAAAACATTAAATATTTGAAATAATGATAAAGCAATCTGCTTAAATAAATTAATTATTCCATTAAAGAACGGTCCCATAAAATTGAGAAAAAATTCATTATATGTAGTCATTTTAAATCTCCTTTTCTAAGATAAGGTCATTATCTTCCATAAATATATTAACTGTTTCAACAATAATGTTTTCATTATCTGCAACAATGATTTGACTGTTTTTCATAAACTCTTTACTAAATATATATTTAGCTTTCTGATCTACTTTATTAAGTGCTGCTCCCTTGGTACAATAAATATAATAATCAAGCTTATTTGTTTTTAATTTAAGAATTATATTATCATCTATTTCATTATAGTCTATTAAAAGTTTAATACACTTTGAAGCAATTTCAGTATTTATTAATTTTTTATATTCTTTAATATTTTTATCTTTATTAAAAAACTTCTTTTTTATCGGTATTAAAAATGTACTTAATTTTTTTCTATTTTGAAGCTCTTTTACTAAAGTATTAATAGCAGTCCCAACACTTATTAAGGTAAAGTTATCATCAATATTGTTTTTGGTATAAATTTTATTAGCCTGTTTTGAATCATATTTTTCTAGTTCTTCAATGTAATAGTTGTACTGAGTAATATAAACAAGTGACTTTTTATTAATTAAGATATATTTGTTAAAAGAGTTTTTATCTGTTAAAGTATTGTAAAGATTTTTTTCAATTGTCGCTTTTTGTTTAACTAGATTAGTTAATTCTTTAGTATTCTTTTTTCCCTCATCTATTAAAAATATATAATTTATTTTATGATATTTATTTAGCAATTCAAAAATCAAATTATTATAATTAGTTCCATTTTCTAAAACGCTTGATGAGAGTTTATCAATAGCAAGAGCCATCTGGAGTTGAGAAGCCAATAAGATTATTTCTTTTTCGTTTTTAACTAAGTCAAAAATTATGTTGTTTTTCATAAAATATTCTGATATCGCATTTATTTCTTTAGTCAAGTTATATTCATCAATATATGGACTTTCAATAAATATTTTACTCAAATCATATCTTACTTCATTAATTAATAAATACTTTTTTAAATATATATCTATTACTCCTGCATATATCTCAGCACTTCTTCTTTTATTACCAAGAATTTTTTTATGATCAATTGAAATAATTCTAGAGATAAGATTAATATACTCATTTAAACAAGAATTTTTATATTTGCTATAAGCATAAATTAAATCAGTATTCACTTAGGACAACCTCTATTCTATTATTAATTATAGCAAATGAAGTATATTATTGCAACAAAAAAAACCAGCTAATCTGATAAAATAACTGGTCTGGTTTGATTGAATAGTTACATTAAATATCTATACCTAAATATCATTTAAGATACCCAAGTACAAACATCCATACGGTGTATTATCAGTACAAACCGGTAACTACTTACCTCTTGGAGTAACACACTCTCCCTAACAATTGTTATGCTTAGCGTAGATAAGATTCCTATTACTAGCAAACTTCATTACTAACACATATACTAATTATCATTTATTAAATTAGTTAATAATTTAATTAAAAATTATTATCTAGATTTTAATAAATAAATGCAAATTATTTTTTTACAAATAATTTGGTTGCACACTTTTATAAATAAAAATATGCAAGTCATTAATGTATGTATATTTTATCTAAGCAACTAAAGTATAAAACATATTTTTACAAAATGCAAGCATAAATTAACAAAAAACTACAAAAAGTGTCAATTTGTGTTACTACTAAGAAAACCAATAGTTATTTTTAATTTATTTCCATGACAAAAAGAATTTATATAATACATTTTTTTTGATTCTTAAAAAATAACTTATTAAGGGATAAATTAAAAAATTATGTTAATATTG
>JAQVNR010000004.1 GCA_028703035.1 Bacilli bacterium
CTAGTTCAGTGTTATTTTGATTCAACTATTAATTTAATAGCGGTTTTTTCAACCCCATCGATTGTAATATCACTAAATGCTGGTATTACAACTAGATTTTTCCCACTTGGAGCTACAAATCCACGTGCTATAGCAATTGCTTTAATTGCTTGGTTAAGTGATCCCGCTCCAATAGTTTGTAGTTCAACAGTACCATCTTGTCTAAACACATTAGCAATAGCTCCTGCTACTTTACTTGGATTACTCTTGCTTGAAACTTTTAATATTTCCATTCCTACCTCCACTAAAATATATGAAAGTAAGATGGATTTAGAATAAAATATAATTTTAATCCTTTATTCTTGAATTGATAATCAAATTTTGTTCAGCTAATATTGTTTTTTAACCCCTTCCTTTATGACAAAGTTATGACCAAAAAAATATATGATAATAGTATATCTTACATTACTATGAATTTAGCGTTTATAATAATTATCATTAGCTATAAGCATATTGTTATCGTCCAGTTAAACAATCGGTGTTCTATCTGTTATTGATGCACCTTTTTCGTTTCTATAATATTTTGTAGTGTAATAAACATAAGAAATTATATTTGAATTTTTTAAATCTCCTATATATTCTTGTGGCAGGTTATAAAAGTTATTACTATATACAAAGTTTCAATTTTATCTAGTACTTTATAATCCATATTTAGTCTAACATTTAAATTTATATGTAATTATTTTGGTCTCAGTATGAATTATGTTTTGGGTTTTAATAAATAAATTTATTTAATATATCATTAGGAGTATCCATAATTGCACAAAGATTAAAACATTTAAGGTTAGAAAATGGTTTACCGCAAGTAAAATCAACTAATTTTTAAAGATATTTTTAATTGTAATATATTTTTATACTGTTTAATTACTTAATGGTTGAATTCAAAAATAAATGCATATAAATGAAGTTTTGCTCGAAATCAGATGTAAATGCATATGATTTCTAGATAAATCATGAATTTAATTTGCAAAAATTGTTAAAATATAGTTTAATATAAAGCGAAACACCTATATTATTGCACGCAAAAAGATAAGAAATTAAGCATTTTTAAAAAATTCAGAAGTAAATGCATATTCTTATTAAGATTGAGAATACTAATTTGTATTGCAATTTGTATGTCGTTTATAACATATGAAGGATATTTCTATCCTTCATATAAAATTCCATTATTAGACGGAATTAAAAGTCAAGGGTAAACACGCTCGCTAAAGCGGCCCTTGACTTTTACTTTATTTACTTTTTTAACAAAGTATTGTTAAGTATTACATCATTTGGCTCTATATAATACATATCTATTTTGTTTAGAGTTCTTTCATTAGTTGTAAATAACATCGACTTGAAAGGACATTGATTGTTTAATGATTCTCGACATAAGCTATTTATATGATTGGCAATTAAGTTACAATCTTCTTGTGTAAGATCATTAAATGAAGATCCCTTTGGTAATATATATCTAATAAACTCATGGTTCTTTTCCAATGCTCCTTTTTGATCACTCCTGTATGGATCACAATAAAACAGTTTAACAACTTTTTCTCCTGTTTTATGATAGAATTCAATAGATTCAGTATCTAAAAATTCACTACCATTATCAGTTAGTATTATTTCAAATAATTGTTTAAATTCCTCTTCAGATAGTATGTCTTGTAAATCTTTAAATACTTTTTTAACACACTCTTGTGTTAAAGAATCAATTAAAAAAATCAACATGAAATTATGCTTTCGCCAAAGTAATGTTAGAAAAGCTTTACCGCCTTTGTTACCTTCAACAGTATCCATTTCAACTATATTACAGTTAGGATTTTCTAAGGTATAATCAAGGAAGTCTTGATATGTTCTGTTTATTCTAACTATTCTTTCTGTTTTTGTTCTTCTTTTTTTAGAGTTTTTTCTTGTTTTATATCTAACTTTACGATTTAAATCAATATTTCTAAATTTGAATAATCCAGCATCTATATAAGAGTAGAATGTAGTCTTAGAGAAATCTAGTATATCAGGGTAATTAATTAATACATGATTAATAGGTTGGTTTTGATCTGTTATCAAAGGTCCAATAACTTTATCAATAATATGTATTTCTTCCTCTGTAATATCAAAACCACTTCTAGAATCAATTAATCTATTTCTATATGTTTTATTAGCTTCTTTAGCATAATAAACATACCTTTCTTTTCTGCATCCGTTTCTTGATTTACATCCATTACAAACATAAGGACTTGATTGTAATTTTAAACATTGATCTTTTTCATAACAATCTAATTTGTAATCACAATATTTTTTATGGCAAGTGTGTCTGTTTTTACAAACTGTATCACCACCGTATGATAAAGTATGAATGTGAGTTTTATTTTTAGCAACTTCTCTTAAAATAGTAGAATGAGATTTATTTAATTTCTTTGCAATTTTATAAATAGAATCTCGATTGTTCAAATCAGCTTCTATACAACATCTATCTTCATAAGTTAAATGTTTTGAATTTGTAGTCATAATAACCTTCTTTCTAGAGACATACAAATTGCAAAAGTTATAATATCATAGTAAAAAGTTAAATGCATATAGATTGTGCATTTAACTTTTTATTTAACATTTTTAAAAAAATTATCAATTATACTTACAAGATAATTGATAATAATAATAAAGTAAGTTATAATTTAATTAGGAGAAGATGTAGATGATAAATATATTAATTATTATAAATAAACTAATAACATTACTATGTAAAATATTTAGTAAATTGTTTAATAAAAATGGAACTGTTCTTCCAGGTAGTATAGTTTTAAAATTAAATCCTGATATTTTAACAAAAATAAAATATCCTAAATATGTAATTGGCATAACCGGCTCTAGCGGAAAAGGCTCTACTACTAACTATGTAGCGCATATTCTAAAAAGTGCTGGTTTAAAAGTTGTTTGGAACAACTCTGGATCTAATGTTTTAAATGGTGCGACAACCTTAATTTTAAACAATACCAACTTTTTGACAAGAAGATTAAAAGCTGATGCCCTTCTTTTAGAACTAGATGAATCATATATTAGACATATCTTTAAAAGTAATAATTTAACTCATCTAGTTGTTACAAATATAACTAGAGATCAACCATCTAGAAATGGAAATCCAGACATTATTTTAAATAAAATTAAATATTCAATTGACTATAATACTCATTTAATTATTAATGCTGATGATTCTACTGTTAATAAACTTAGTTTAAATCATCAAGGAAAACTCACCTCATTTGGAATAGCTAAAAATAAATATAGTTTGAATAAGCCAATTAGTAATAATATAGACTCTGCCTACTGTCCAATATGCTCAGCTAAATTAATATATGGTTATTATCATTATGGACATTTAGGTGGCTATAAATGCAAGTCTTGTGACTATAAAAGAAATATTGATTATGAAGCTTCTAAAATAGACTTAGATAAAAAAACGATGATTATTAATAAAAATAAAATATCTTTAAACAAAAATATTTTCTTTGATGCTTATAATATCCTAGCAGCTTATACTTTATGTAAAGAAATTGGCATTAAAGATGAAGATTTACTTAAAGCTTTAAATATTAATAAAATAATATCTAAACGAATGAAAAGTTTGAAATTAGGTGACCGAGATGTTATCATGATTGAAAGCAAAAATGAAAACAACTTAAGTTATAACCAAAGTTTAACTTATATTAATCAAACAAAAGAAACTAAAACAATTATTCTTGGATTTGATAATGTCTCAAGAAGATATAAGCATAATGATTTGTCTTGGTTGTATGACATTGACTTTAATATTCTCGATACTGAAAATATCGATCGGATATTTTGTATCGGAAGATTTAGATTTGATGTAGCAGCTAGATTAATAAACTCGGGAATTAATCCTGAACTTTTAATTCTTGTTGAGGATATTAATAATATTATCACTCTTTTAAAAGAAAATAGTACTGGTACTATATTTACTATGGTTTGTTTTGATATGACAGATATTTTAACCAAATTATTTATCAAAGAAGAAGAAGAAGGTGATAATGATGAAAATTAAAATAGCTCATTTATATTATGATTTACTTAATCTATATGGAGAACAAGGAAATGTTCTAGCCCTTCAAGATGCCTTTAAAAAGCAAGGAGTAGATATAGCAGTTGATTTATTAACTGTTGGTGATAAAATGGATTTTGATAAATATGATTTATTATACATGGGAAGTGGCACTAAAAACAACTTGCTAATTGCTTTAGAAGATTTTAAAAAACATACAGTAACATTTAAAAAAGCAATTAAAAATAATAAATATTTTATATCTACAGGTAATTCTCATGAAATATTTGGCAAGTTTATTGAAGTAGATAATGAGAAATATAAAGCTTTAGGAATATTTAATTATTATACAAAACAAAATCAAATAAGAATTGTTGGAGACTCGATTATGGAATTTAAAGACTTAGAACCAATAATAGGTTTTCAAAATCGTTCTTCTGTTATGCAAAATAATAAAAATCATTTATTTAATGTAATAAATGGATATGCTGATAATTACAAATCTTCATATGAAGGATACCTTGAAAATAATTTTATTGGAACATATTTAATTGGTCCACTACTTATTAGAAATCCCCATTTAACTGATTATATCGTAAAAGATATTTTAGAAAATAAAAACATAACTTATAAACTAATTGATAACACTTTTGAATATAAAGCTTATGATGAATACTTTAAAAATTTTTATAATCAATAAAAAAATGAGTTTGAACTCATTTTTTAAACACAATCGACGAAAGTGTCGCTTAAGCATCGAACTGCACAGACGCAATTTAAATCCATTGTAAAGAAGCTGTTTGATGCTACCCAAGGAATATTGCATGTACTTTTTTCAGGATTAGGAACTAATACTCTAAAAGTAGCACAATTGCCTTCTAATTTTTCAACTCTGAATACTGATGAACAATCATCTGATGTATCTAAACCTGTTATAGTTGAGCACACTTCAACATTATCCTTGCATACTGGCATGCTAAACGGAATACCATTACCACAACAAGTAAATAATTGAATTGGTCTAGTATTGAATACTATACAATTAGTACCCCCTCCTAATATCGGTCTATCACATGAATCAGTACAATTGTTTGGACAAGCATTTTCTTGAAGTACATTTATAACTTTTAATATTTCCGTAATACAATTCCCTTTTCCAGAGCATTCATTATTACACATATATTTTCACCCTTTCATATATACTCATTATATTTTATGTACTAATTAAAAATTAGTGATATTATTTTTCTTAAATATAGTGTATACTTATAGTGGTGATAAAAATGTGGTGGCAATATTTAATTATATTTTTTGTCTTAGCTATTATATCTTTAGTTATAGTAAAACTAAATAAGAAGAATTTTACTTTTGAAATTAATAAACTAGTTCAGTTTCTTGGAGGTAAAGATAATATTCTCGATACTGAAGTAAACTTGTCAAGATTTAAAGTAACACTCAAAGACGTAACAATCGTTGATAAAGATGCAATTCAAAAGTTAGGCGCTAAAGGAATAGTAGAAATAGACAATCAATTAAAAATTATATTCGGACCAAATGCTAGAGCATTAAAAAAATACATTAGTGAAATGAAATAACTAATGTATTTTTTTCTTGTTTATATTTTATTTAATTATTATTTTAGTAATAGATTTTTTACCTTTGCGAATAATAAATTCTTTTTTTGTTACTTCGTGATTAAAATCATTTATTTTTTCATTATCAACAGTAATACCACCTTGTTCTATTAATCTTCTTGCTTCACTTTTGGATGTAGTTAAGTTTGAGTTTACTAAAACATCTATAATATTATTATTCGTGACTGATATTGTTATAGATGGCATATCTTCTGTGATTTCTCCTTTGAAGATTTTTTCACTTGTTTCTAAAGCTTGGTTATATTCTTTTTCTCCATGGAGAAAAGTTATAATGTCTTTGGCTAATGCTTTTTGAGCAATTCTTGCCTCTGGTTTTTTTTGATGTTCTTTTTCGATTTCCATAATTTCTTTTGGTGATAAAAATGACAGCATTTTTAAGTAAGAGATAATCACACGGTCATCTTGATTAATAAAAAATTGATACATTTCATATGATGAAGTTAAGTTTTTATCAAGCCAAACAGCGTTTCCTTCACTTTTACCAAATTTTTTGCCATTTGCATCAAGAATTAAAGGCATTGTAAAAGCAAAGAGTTCTGTACCTTGTTTTTTGCGAGCAAGTTCTAATCCTGCAGTAATATTACCCCATTGATCTTGACCACCTATTTGTAGGGTGCAGTTTTTATTATTATATAGCCATAAAAAGTCTAAGGCTTGCATTATCATATAAGAAAACTCTGTATATGTTATTCCTACATCTAATCTTGATTTAACTGTGTCTTTGGCTAGCATATAGTTTAAACTAAAGTATTTACCATAATCTCTTAAATAGTCTATAAAGTTAATATCTTTTGACCAATCATAGTTATTAACTACTTCAAAACCAAATATTTCTTCAACTTGTTTTCTTAAACCTAGATAATTCTTATCAAGTTCTTCTTTAGTAATCATCGGTCTTTCTGAGTCTGGTTTCGGATCTCCAATTAAACCAGTCGCGCCTCCCACTAAAAGAATTGGATGGTGCCTACCATCAGCTAATCTCTTAGCTACCGAAAAAGATGAGTAATGGCCAATATGCATAGATTCAGCTGTTGGGTCTGTGCCAATATAAAAGGTAAATCCTCCGTTATTAATCATTTCTTCGAGTTTTGGACTACTTACATCATTTATTAGTCCCCGCCATTTTAATTCATCAAATAATTTCATTCTATTTACCAGTGGAACCAATTCCGCCTTTCCTTTCTGCTATTATTTCTTCTTCATTATCAATTGTTCCATATTTTATAAATAATCCTTGAGCAATAGCGTCTCCTATTTTAAATGAAAATATTTTTTCACTAGTATTTTCTATTTTTATAAATATATGTCCTTCATTATCTCCATTATTATAATAATCAGCATCAATTATTCCTACTTGATTAACTAGTCTTATTCCATGTTTAAAGCCTAGTGAGCTTCTAATTATAATCATCAGTATTTCATCACCTGGTAATAAACATTTAATCCCTGTCGGAATAATTATACTTTCTTTTGGTTTTAGATCATAATCTATTAATGAAAATATATCATAACCTCCTGAGTTTTTAGTCTTTCTTACGGGTATTGAATAACTATTATATAGCTCTTCATTATTAACATCTTTCATAAATTGTTCTAAACTTATCTTTTCAAATTTTCTCATTTCTTCCTCCAAATTTTCCAAATAAAAAATCATCAACTAAAGGACGAGTTTTCCCGCGGTACCACCTTAATTCATGATTATCATGCATCTTTTACCTTTAACGTGGGCATTTTATACGTTTTAACTCCAGGACTGTAAATCCCTTCCTAATTAACAAATTTAGTATAACAAAAGATTATTTGTTAGTCAAACCAATTTGATTTTCTAAAATTATATAATAGTTCATCATTTTAATATCAAACTAGCATCAATCTCTTTGTTTTAGAAGCAAAAGAAAAACGCCTTCGCGTTTAATCTTTTTTAGTTTTAGTTTTAGCTTTAGGTGCAGATTCTTTTTTAGTACTTTCTAATTTTTCTGCAGTATTATTAAGAAGCTCAATTGTTTTATCTCTTACTTCAGCTGCTGCTTTTTGCAAAACTGGAGTACCTTTTTCTAAAGCTAATTTGTATAATTCTTCAGCTTTATTTTTAATATTTAAAGCTTGTTTTCTTGCAATTACGCCAACTTTTTCACTATCTAAATCCATTAGCTCTAATTTTAAATCTTCAATTTTTTCGGAAATAGATTCTTTAACATCTTCGACTTCTATCTCTTTAATATTGGCTTTTAACTCACTTAGTTTTTCCATTACATCTTTTCTAGTTTCTGAGCCTTTCTTAGGTGCAAATAAAAGCCCTAGACCTCCACCTATAAGTAATCCGGTAAATATTCCGCCTTTTCTTCTTTTACTCATAATCATCTTCATCCTTTCCGTTTAATCCGAATATCTTATTTACTAATGATACAACAGTGTCAACCACTTTAATACTCAAAAAGTTTAATTTTTCCGAAGCAAAATTAACTATTTTAAACATTCCATTTAATGCATCGACTTTTTCTTTAATACAATCAACAATTTTATTTACTTTATCTATTGTTATTATAAGCTTAACTCCTAGAATAATTACAATAACAAGTAAAATAATTAATAATAAGTAAATAATTATCGGTAGTACGACCCCTAATGCTTCCACTTTCATTCCTCACTTTCTTTTCTATCTTCATACATAGAATCTATTAAATTAAATAAATCCGTTTCAATTGTATTTTCTATGTTAAGATCTTTTTCATCACTATATGGCTGGTCTGGTAATTCATCATCAATTATTGGTTTTATTTCTTCTTTTTTTATATTTTTTTCGTCTTCAGCCATTAATATCTCATCTAGTGTTTTTAAAGCTTCATCTGCTTCTTTAACAGGCTTCTCTTCTTTAGAAGTCTTTTTTTTAGAAATCTCTTTTTTAGAATTTATTCCGTAAGCTTTTTTTCTTACCTCATCTAAATCAGGGGCAGCAACACCAATATCTGTTTTAACTATTATATCATCTTTACTATAATTTTGATCTAGTATTCCATAGACTGGTGATATTATTGGCGTTGGTTTAAACTTATCTTTTGATTTCTCGGTTTTCATCTCTTCGTTAAATAGCCTCGAAAAATCTTTTGGATCAGATTTTCTTACTGGTTCATCTTCAAACTTGAAATTGCGATTACTCCTTGTAACTTCTTCTACTTCTAAAGGAAAATTAAATGTTGAATCAGATTTCATTAATTCTCTTTCTGATATTTCTTCTTTAGAAATTTTGATTTCTTTAATTGTATTTTCTTCCTGAAATTTGGGTAATTTAATTTCTTCTTTTTCTTTTTTAGTTATTATAGGTAATTCATCTTCTTCAATATCAAACAAGACATCTTTAAGCTTTTTAAATACTTTCATGTATATACTCTCCTTAATTAATTAAATCTGGATCAGGTATGTCATCGTCATATTTATCATATTCCTGAACATACTCAACATAATTACTATCCCTTCCACGTACTTCAAATATATTTAACGCCTCTTCATTGAACTTTAGGATGTCATCACCCATCATGTTTTTGAGTATATCATCATTATATTTGATAGTAGATAATATAACTAGAGAATTAACTATTCCTTCTTTTAAATAATTAATGTCTACTATTAGTTCTATTTTAGCATAATTATACATTATTTCAATTAAATATTTATTATTTTGTAAATTAACTTCTAAATAACCTTCTTTATCTTGATAATTGATAACTTTACTTAAATAACTATTTTCATTTAAGGTGTATTCTTCTTTAATATTATTATAATAACTAACAAGATCAACATATAAATAATATTTATAACCTTGGGATGTTATTTTTTCATTTAATTCATTTACTTCTTTAACTACTAAATTTGTTGGTAAATAATATTTATAACCAGTCCTGTAAGTATTAGTTAAATTTAGTTTACTTTGAATAACTTCACTAATTAATTTATCTTCATCTGCTTTACTTATATTAGTACAGCCAGTTATAAATAAACATAAAGTTAAAATTAATAATATTTTTCTCATATGCACCTGCCTGCTCCAATTATACCAAAAATATTAATATATTTAAATCTTTTTATATATAAAAATTAAGCAAAGGTACAAATAATATAAACTTTATATATTTATTATTTATTTTTAGTTGCATATAAATAATTTATTGTTTGTCCTTTTAAAGCAAACTTTTTTTCATATTCAGTTAAAACATTAAATATATCTTCCTGATGCAAGTCTAGTGATACTTTTTTTAATGTATAACCGCACTTACTAAAAGAAGTAAGTGAGTAAGCAAATAAAGATTTATTATCAGTCTTTTGATAAATATTTATAATATTATCAAAGATTGTTTCATAAAGTTTTATAAAATTTGGACTAGTAAGCCTTCTTTTCTCATGGCGAGTTTTAGGCCATGGATCAGAAAAATTTAAATAAAGCGCTGTAATTTTAATTTTGATATATTTATTTATATCAATAGCATCAAAATTCATAAATTTTAAATTGTTTGGTAATTCTTCTACTTTTTCTAAAGCTCTTACTAAAACTGATTCATATTTTTCGATTCCTACAAAATTAATACTTGGAAAAGTCTTTGCCATCTCAATTAAAAAATCTCCCTTACCAGTTCCTATTTCAAGATGCACAGGATTATTATTATCAAAAGTATCTTGATTTAATTCTTTAATTACTAGTGCGTGTGACTGAGCAATCTCACTTGCATTCTTAACATTTCTTAAGCGCATTTTTATGCCTCCTTTATAAACATTTATCCTAAACTTACATATAATAGTCTAGAGGTGAAGAAGATGAAAAAAAATAGAAATGCTTTTTTTGAAAGCTCTGGATATGGTAATATTAATCCTGGTATGAACCCTAATATGATGAATCCAAATATGATGCAACCAGGACAAATAAGTAGTAATGCTAACTTTTATGCAGGTCCTCCCCTTAATCAAAATGTAAATACGGGTGGAATGACTAGCGTTCCTGCAGATATAGACTCTAGACTTGCAAAAATAGAAAGACAAATAAACAGATTAGAAACTAGAGTTAATAAATTAGAAGGAGATACAGAGGGAGTTATTTATCCAGAAAACGATTATAATTATTCTAATTCTATGTATATGGTTTAACTCTTTGTTTTTATTTTAAACTTACCAAAGGTGAGTTTTTTTATGATCTTTTCTAAATCTTTGCCACCAAATATATATTGAGGTATTTTCATCTTTACACTAATGCCTAAATAAATTATGCCCCCAATTACAGCATTTATTAAAATTACCTTGACTGCATCAGTTCTACTATAAACATTAAATGGTAAGAACATATTTATTACAAGTAATATAGCTGTCATAGTTAGGGCTGGTACAAGTAATTTTAAAACTTGTTTAATTGTTTCTTTATATGATAATTTGTGTTCTAAGCTTATGGCATGAAGCCCTATATAAATAGATATTATAAAACTAATTAAAGTAGCTGCTAATGCTCCATAATAAGCTCCAATTCCAATATAATTACATAGAATCATTAAAGGTACATTAAGTACTACTTTAAATAAAAATCCAAAAATACTTGATTGATAAACTGCTTTATATTTATTTAAACTTTGCAGTGTTGAGGTAACAATCATATATAGATTAGCAAATAAAGCTGTAAATATTAAGACTCTTAATATCTCTCCACCATAATGATTAATGTTATAAAATAATGTCCAAACAGGTATAGCTAAGATTGATAAACCTAAAGTAAGAGGAACCGATATATATATTATCATTTGGAGTGATTTATTAATCTTATGATTTAAATCATCCCAATTTTTCTTAGTGTATGCCTCAACTATAGAAGGTATTAAACTAACAGTCATCCCCATTGCAATTGAATTAACAATCATACATAATTTGCTACCCCAAGTAGCAATAGCGCTCGTTATAAATTCAGCATCACTTGCTGTATAACCTAAATGATCAAGAGTCCTTAAAATTAAAACCATATCTACAAAGTTATAAACACTGTTAACTAAGTTTATAATTACAAACGGTATTGCATAAATTGCAATTTTTTTAAGAATAGCTTTATCAGAAATATTATCTTTTTTATATTCTTTATCTAGATTTAAAGCTTTTTTATTTTTTTGGATACTTCTTTGTAAGTAAATATAAGCTACTACACCACCCACAAATGCTCCAAAAACTGCTATACCAACTGCTAAAGTAAGACTTGAATTAAATACTTTATAAGCAAGGTATGATCCAGTTAATATTACAAATATTCTTACTATTTGTTCAATTAGATTAGAGCTAGATGAAGGAGTTATATAGTTATGTCCTTGTAAAAAGCCCTTAGTTACACTCAAATGAGGAATTATTAAAATTGCAAAAGAAACACATCTTATAACAAAAGAAACATCTTCTATTGTATTACCACCTGTTAAATTACCAAGAATTAAGACTGCAAGTTCTTCTGCAAAAACAAAGAGAACTATAAATGATGCAACTGATATATAACCAATAAACTTTTTTCCAAGTTTAAAAGCTCTAGTTTTTGCCTCAGTCATACCAAGCGCACTATATTCGCTAATTATTTTACTAATTGCACTAGGTATCCCAGCTGATGAAATACTTAAGAATATTAAATATATATTATAAGCATAACTATATAAAGCTCCACCTTTTGAACCAACAATTATATAAAAAGGCACAACATAAATCATCCCCAATATTTTAACTAATATTACCGATGCAGTTGCGATAAACGTTCCTTCAATAAAACTGTTTTTTTTCATTATATGTCACTTTCTAATCTCTATAAATCACTAAGGCTGAAAAACAATATATTTGTTCTTCACCATTAGTTGTAATAGCAACGCTATATTTGATATCAAATAAATCTTCTATTTCACTTAAAAAACTATTAATAGCGCTCTCTAAATCCTTTTCATGGGATTCATCAAATACTTTAACTAACATATGCCCTCCTTTATTTAAGGATAGCACTTGCTTAAGTTAAATTTTGTCGTTTTTCTAAATTTAAATTCACTGATTTATATCTATAATTATATCTAAAACCAAAACAAAAATCGACTTTTAGATAGCCTGTTTACACTAGATTGGCATATATTAAGTTCATACAACTATGCAAAGATAATATTATTAAATATGTTAATTAAATGTTAATTACTTAAATAAGATTTAACTAAATCATAAATATCATCAGAAATAGCTTCTATTGTTCTGACTTCATTATCTTTAGTACAATTAATCATATCAAATTTATATCTTTCTTTTATTAAAAAGTAAGTTTCTTCAGCATTTATTTGATGATTTTTGTCTCTTTCAGCACCATCTTTTGACTCACTTCTTCTTTTTCTTAAAACCTCTCCTGCTTCATATGGCATGTATAAGAAAATTACTTTATCTGGTTTAGGTAGTTCAAGTAAGTTAAATTCTAAATGTTCAAGCCATAAAAGCATGGCAATTTTTTCTTTTTCCGAATTGAATTTAGCGCCTTGATGTCCCATGTTAGATTCAACATACCGATCTAAGATAACTGTTGTGCCATTAGATAATTTGTCCGTTATTTTTGATATATTATAAACTCTGTCAGCTGCATAATAAAGTGCGGCTACTTTTGGGGGAATATGTGTTGTTCCTTCAGGAAAAGTACATTTTCCATAATCGGACTTACCTAAAATATTTCTAGCTATTATCTCCCCCGTTGGAGTATCATACATCGGAAAAGATAAATATTCAGCTTTGATTCCGCTTTTATTTAATCTTTCTACTAACTTAGTTGACTGAGTTTTTTTACCGGAACAGTCTGTTCCTTCAATTACAATTAATTTACCTCGCATTTACATTACTTCCTTATCTTCTATTTTTTTCTTGAATTTATATAACTTAGCTGGCCTATTTCCATCAAATTGCTCATGTTTACTAGTATCATCTAAAATATCTAAGCTAAGTATTTTCTTACGAAAATTTCGTCGATCAAATTTTTTATTTAAAATGGCTTCATATACTTTTTGGAGTTCTGGAATTGTTACTGTATCCGGATATAAAACTTTTAAAATATTTGATTTAACTATTTTCTTTTGAAGTTCTTTTACTCCTTCAGCTAAGATTTCTTCATGATCAAAGCCAAGTGGTGGTATTTTATCTAAAGCAAACCAATCAGCATTAGAAGTAGTTCTAGTTTTTCTTAATATATTTACTCTTTTAGAGTCTATTACTCCAAAAAAACAAACTGCTACCATTCTCATAACTGGACTTCTGTTAACTTCACCAAAAATTTTAAATTCAGTTATATTAATATTTTTAATTCCTGATTTTTCTTCAATTTCTCTTAATGCTCCAGTTATTAAATCTTCATTATTATATAGAGCTCCACCAGTTAAGACCCAATATCCTGCGAAAGGCTCATTGGTTCTTTTAACAAGTAAAACTTTGGTAATGCCTTGCTCAACAGTAAAAAGAACAGTTATAACATGAATTCCTTGATTTTTATACAGCTTATTTCTGACGTCCATTTTTACTTTTTCTCTTCTTTAAACAATTAGAACAAAGAGCTATATAATTTTCATTTCCAACTAAGACTGTTTTTACTTTTTTTCCGTCATAATATGAATATATAGCATCCCGATTACAATCATTACATGATGCTTTTTTGGTAACTATTTGATCAGCAACTGCTAAAATTTCAGGCATAATTCCAAATGGTTCTTGCTCGCTAGTTTGATTAAGTCCGGCAATAAATATATCAATATCTTTTTTAATTGATAAATCAAGTAGAATTTGAACATTACCAGTTAAAAGGTTTGCTTCATCAATAAAAATAGTCGTAATTTTTTTATTAAGATATTTTTTAATATCTTTTAAATCTTTTATTAAAATAGCTTTTACTTCTTTATTGCATCTAGTTTTAATAATTCCATAATCTCTTGTATCAATAAAAGGTTTAAATAATAATATTTTGCTTTTATGATATTTTTTATTATATTCATCTAATAATTCATCAGATTTACCGCTAAACATTGGCCCAGTTATTACTTTAATCATTATTACTCCTATGTGTATCTTATTACACATTAATCATATAATAATTAAAAAAGTAAGTCAAGAAAAAGAGACTTAATTTACAGTTTCAAATTAGTAATTTAGAAAGCTTACAAGTCTAAGCTATCTTTATTTAAAAGAAATTCTTGCAATCCTATAATAACAATTCCTAGTTCATTTTGCCATACTTTGGCAATTGAGCCAATTATCTTTTTAAAGGAATCATCTATTCTAACTAATGATTTTTGTTCTTGTTCCATTTTTTCTTTAGTTCCAATATGTAGAGCTGACTGGATATAATATCTTTTACTACCTTGATTACATATAAAATCTACTTCTAATTGTTTTCTTATTTTTTCACCATCTTCAGATACCATATTATGTTCTACTAATCCAACATCTACATTATAACCTCTAGAAATAAGCTCATTAAAATGATATTTAGAAGGTGTAGAAATATATTTTTTACCTTTAACATCATATCTATCAGCTTTGCAGATCATAAATGATTCTAAAACTATATCTTTTTGCAAATTATTCCTATCAATTATATCTTTAAAATAAACTTTTTCAAAAATAGATCTTAAATATATAATTTTTTCTTCATCTTTTTTAAAAGATAAAATCATTGGTAATCCGCCATAATTTAAGTATTCATCCCAAGCTTCTTTTTCGGGACCTTCAAAAGCTGCTTTAAATTCACTGAAACTTAATGGATTAACTCGTATTTCATATCCTCGACCTCTAAATTCTGTGATTATATTGGTCGAAAAAAATTGAATTACTTCCTGTTACATATATATCCAAATTATTTAATTTATTTAATCCATTTAATACTTTTTCAAAATTTGAAACAAATTGAATTTCATCTAAAAATATATAGTATTTTTCTTAAGATACAATTCTTTCTCTAATATATGCTCCAAGTACTTTAGAATTTAAAAGATTCTCATTTTCATCATTATCTAAAGATAATTTTATAATATTTTCTTTTTTTACCCCTTCAGCTATTAAGTAATCATAATATAAATTAAACAACAAGTATGATTTACCACACCTTCTTATTCCAGTTATGACCTTAATAATATTATTATCACGTAAACTTATTAGTTTGTTTAAATATAAATCTCTTTATATTTCTCTCATAGTAGCTCCTTTTGAATATTTTTGCGGGTACCCGCACTTTTTTTCAATTTCTATTTAAAAGTATATCCACATGAAATACAATATTTATTTAGAATATCATTAGGTGTAGCGCACTCTGGGCAAAACTTTTGGGTTTTATGTAATTTTATATCAAGTACTTCAACGTTTGGTGCTTCCTTGCTAGGCTGCATATTAAATGCATTAACTGCCTCAAATTTTTCTTCATTTAGTAAAAACTTTTTTGCTTCTATTTCAGAATTAGCTATCAGCTGAGCTTCAATTTCCGGAACTTTTTTTTCTATAGGTGTAACAGTCTCTTCGATAATATTACTTTCTATTTCTTGAGGTGCCATTAAGTCTATTTTATTAGAATCCAATGACACTAAATCAGGAATATTATGTTCAATAAATTCCTCTTCTATTACTTCTTCTTTTTTATTAAATATTTTCTTTAAAAATTTCATATGACTACCATTCTTTCAAGGATATCTTTTTATCTTCCTAAGTAAATATTACCATATTAAAAGATTGAATTCAATTCAATCTTTAATAACGATATTAACAATTTTTTTAGGGATTATAATAACTTTTATTATTTCGTTATTTTCTAGATGTCTTTTAACATTTTTTTCGGTTGTTGCTAGAGCTTTTATTTCTTCTTCGCTCATATCTTCGGTAACAGAAATAGTACCTCTTAATTTACCATTTACTTGAACACCGATTGAAACAGATTTACTTATTAGTTTAGCTTCATCATATTTAGGATATTTCTGATTATGAATACTAAATTCATTGTTTAGAGTTTCACACCATAGCTCTTCAGTTATATGAGGTGCAAAGGGGGCTAAAATTAAAAGTAATTGTTCTAAATAGTATCTAGGTATCCCCTCTTTTTCATGCCTTACAAGCATATTAGTATATTCCATTATTCTAGCAAGTGCTGTATTAAATTGAAAATTAGATGTATCTAATTTAACATTTTTAATTGTATAATGGAGACTTTTTTCAAGTTCGGGTATTTCTTTTATTTCGTCTTTATAACTTTTAACAAGTCTTTCAATTTTATTATAAAACTTATTTATAGCAATTATTCCATCATCAGTCCAAGGACCACCATCGATATAGTTAAAACCAAACATTAAATAATTTCTTAAAATATCTGAGCCATATGCATCTACAATTGGATCCGGTGCAACTGTATTGTCTTTACTTTTACTCATTTTCTCACCATCAGCACCTAATATAATACCTTGATGAACTAAAGATTCAAAAGGCTCATCAAAATTTAAATAGCCCATATCTCTTAAAGCTTTTGTAAAAAATCTCGCATAAAGAAGGTGCATAACCGCATGTTCAATTCCGCCAACATATTTATCTACTGGTAATATTTTATTTATAATATCTTTGTTAAATGCTTCTTTATCATTATTTGCATCAGGAAATCTTAAAAAGTACCATGATGAGCAGACGAATGTATCAAGAGTATCACATTCTCTTTTAGCAACAGAACCACATACTGGGCATTTAACATTTATAAATTCTTTTGATTTTTTTAGAGGACTTTCACCATCAGGAGTAAACTCTGCTTCTCTTGGCAGAAGTACTGGAAGATCAGCATCAGGTACTGGAACCATCCCACATTTATCACAATAAATAATTGGAATTGGTGCTCCCCAGTATCTTTGTCTAGATACTAACCAGTCTCTTAGTTTATAATTAATTGCTCTTTCCCCAGTTTTGTTTTTTTCTAAATATTTAGTTATTTTCTCTATTGCCTCTTCTTCATTAAGCCCATTGATAATATCTGAATTAATATGTTTACCATCACCTATATAGGCTTTTTCTTCTTTAAATTCGAAAGCTGTTTGATGTAGTTCATCTTTTATTTCATTTAAAATTTTTGACTCACTTACCCACTGTACTTTAAATTTGTTTTCTTCTTCGATATCTAAATCTTGATCTATTTTTGCCTCATCTATAAGTTCAAAATAAACTAAATCACATTCTATATTATAAGCTTTTTCTTTATTATAAGCATAATAATGGTGATTAATAGGAAAAGCTTGATGTAAAAATTTTAAATTAGTATAGCCTGTTTCTTCTATTACTTCTCTAAGAGCACATTCTAAAGCTGTTTCATTTTCTTTAATTGTTCCCCCAATAAATAATCTGCCACCTAAATTGCCCCAATTAATTGTTAAGTATTTATTGGTTTTAGGATTATAAACAACTGCTACAATACTTTTTTTAGTTGTCTCATTTTCTCTTGCATCACCAGTTACCTTTTGAACAACAGGAATAATTTCTAAATTAAATTTTTTAGCTAATTCAAAATCTCGCATGTCATGAGCTGGAACGGCCATAATTGCTCCAGTTCCATATGTTGCTAGAACGTAATCTGCTATCCAGATTGGAATTTTTTTATTATTGATTGGGTTTATAGCATAACTTCCAGTAAAAACTCCAGTTTTTTCACGTGCGGTACTTGTTCGATCTATTTCGCTTTGAGTTGCAGCAATTTTTTGATAATTTAGGACTTCTTTTCTTTGTTCTTTAGTTGTAATTAAGTCAACTAAATCATGTTCTGGTGCAAGCACGCAGTAGGTAGCCCCATAAAGTGTATCTGGTCTTGTAGTAAAGACTTTAAATAATTTATCAGTACCATCAATCTTAAAAGTAATATAAGCACCCTTACTTTTACCAATCCAGTTTCTTTGCAAAGTTTTAGTTCGCTCTGGCCAGTCTAATTTATCTAAATCTGCAAGTAGTTCTTCAGCATAGTCAGTAATTTTAAAGAACCACTGACTCATTTTTTTTCTAACTACAACTGATGAGCATCTTTCACACTCGCCACTTACAACTTGCTCATTAGCTAGAACTGTATTACAAGATGGACACCAGTTAACTGGCGCTAATTTTTTATAAGCTAGACCTTTTTTATAAAATTCTAAAAATAACCACTGTGTCCATTTATAATAATTAGGATTAGATGTATCTATTTCAAAATCCCAGTCATAAGTCGCGCCAATATTTTTAAGCTGGTGCTTCATCACTCTAATATTTTGCTGAGTTGACTTTTCTGGATGAATACCAGTTGTAATTGCATAATTTTCAGCCGGAAGTCCAAAAGCATCAAATCCCATTGGATGAAACACATTATATCCTTCCATCCTCTTTAATCTTGCCCAAGTATCAGCAACACCATAATTCCACCAATGTCCCATATGTAGTTTAGCACCTGATGGATAAGAAAACATTTCTAAACAGTAAAGCTTTTTTCCTTCTGCTTCTCTATCAAACTTATATATTTTTTCTTTTTCCCATTTATCTCGCCATTTTTTTTCAATTTTATTTATATTTTCCATCTTTTACTTCTTTCTATTTCTAACAAGTGCTTTGCCAATTGATCCATATATCAAATAAATTAAAATCATCAAGAGAGCAAAGCCAATTATTATTTGCCATATATAATCATCAGACAAAATAGTTGTAATAGTTGCTGTTACAGCTATTATTAAACTATTTACCAAAACAAATACTAATCCTAATTTATCTTCATCAAAATCTTTTTTAGATAATTTAAATTTAGATTTAAGTAATAAAAACTCTCTTGACTTTTTTAAAGTACCTCTCTTTTTTTTAACAAAATAATTAATTAATAATATTATAAATATACTAACAAAAGTTATTAAAAAAAACATTAAATCTTCCATATATCCTCCTATAAAAAAGCACGATTTTTCTAAAGGACGAAAAACCGCGGTACCACCTTAATTGGATCTTTAAACTAATAAAGGAGTTAACCTAGTACATCCAAAAGTAAGTTCATAACATTAACATGTTAATTTACACCAAACATTAACTCTCTATAATATTAAATATTATTACTACTCTTTTTTCTTCTGCTTAAAAATATTATATTAAATTTCTGCAATATATTCAAGTAATTTAATAAACATTTTAATATATTTGCTTTTTAAACCTTTTGATTTAAACTTTCTGATTGCAATTCTTTTTGTTTTAATCTCTGAATCACTAAATAAAACACTGGCAATTTCTTCTTTTAAAGTAGTTTTTATTTGCAAGTCAGAAATAATTGTATCAATATCTTCATTAATTATCCGCTCAGCATCTATTTCAATATCAGTTCCTTTACAGTTAATAGAAATCTGCTTACTTGAATCAGCATCTGCAACCTCAACAATAAAGTCATTACCAGATGCATACGACTGAACTTCATTTTGTAATTTATCGCCTATATAAAGAATTACTTCATCAGCTTCTCGGGTATTCCTAAATCTAATCTTATAAAATCTTTTATTAGGTACTATTCCGCCTTTTCCTTCTGTTGGCCTAATAATAGCGGTAAAATTATTAACTTGATAATTATAATCTATATCCGTTATCAAGTATTCTCCATTTTTATATAAAGAAGAAATACCGTCATCTTCATATAATTTGTAAGTACTACTCTTGCCTGGAAAAATATGAATTTCCAATCTTTCTGGAGAATCAGTATTATTTAGATCATTATCATCTAATATTGCTAGGGGGATAATCGTGCCTTTTTTAGCAAATACTGGATAATCTTCATCTTTGAAAAATGAAACATATCTTTTACCTCCGACATACTTTTTACCAGTTTTAAAATCATACCAAATACCATTAGGTAAAAAGATTCGGTGAACAGTTCGGTTCATAAGTATTTCTTTTTTATTAGTAATTGGAGCGATAAACAATTCTGATCCAAAATAATACTCATTTTTATATAATGGCTCATCATATATTTCTGGATATTTATAGTACACAGGTTGAATAAGAGGTAACCCCGTTTTAGCATATTTATAACCTTCAGTATATATATAAGGAATAAGCCGGTGACGAAGTCTTAAATAATCTTTAACAATTGCCAAAGTTTTAGCATCCCAAAGCCATGGTTCTCTTTTGTAATAATGACTCTCAGCTGATGATAATCTTAAAATTGGACTAAAAACACCGAATTGGACAAAGCGAATATACATCTCTCCATCTTCTACTCCATCTAAATATCCGCCAATATCATGACTCCACCAGCTCATACCAATATTTGAACTCGTTGAGTTATATTCAGGTATTATGTTTAAATTATTCCAGCTAACTTCTGTATAGCCTGAATAATGAACTGGGTAATTGTGAGCTGCCAGTCCTCCATTTCTAGATAGAATCATTCCTCTTTTACTAAAATCTTTTTTATAATCAGTAAAATGATAATGATTAAGAGCTCTTAAAGTCAGTAAATCTCTAGGATTATAATAATCAATCCAGTAAAAATCAACCCCTATA
This sequence comes from Bacilli bacterium, assembly GCA_028703035.1. Lineage (GTDB taxonomy): Bacteria > Bacillota_I > Bacilli_A > RF39 > UBA660 > DUUS01. Next base: position 21,247 of record JAQVNR010000004.1, read on the forward strand.
TTGTTAAGTGGTCTGATTAGCTCATCAAAATAAGCAGATAAAATACCTTTATTAAATACATTAAAAGGAATAATGCCACTATCAGTTAGTTCAGCAGTTGTTTTAAATCTTTCATAAGATATCTCATCTGGAGAAATCCCCCCAGTTGGGTCTATATTTAATCCTAATCTTATTTTTTTTGCATGAAGAAAGTCAATCATCTTTTTAGGATTATCTAAAAGATCATAATTAAAAGTAAAACCCGAATAAGTATTTTCATAAAGAATGTGCCAGTACTTACTTAAAAGAATAATGGATAAAGGAATATCACGACTGTTAAATTCCCAAATTAAATCCTCAATTTCTTTTTTTGTATATGGATAATCTTTATTCCACCAAACTCCTAAAGAATAGCGAGGAATTAGTGGAGGCTTACCAGTTAATTTATAGTAATCTCTTAAACAAAAACCAAAGTCTTTACGATATAAAAAGACATAAATATCTATTCTTTTATCACTACGGCGCCCAAGTGAACCATCTTTATTAAATATTAAACTTTCTGAATCATCAAGTGAAACAAAACCATCAGTTGAATATAATCCTTTACTGTAATTAACACTACCATCAGAATTATCTAAACTATAACTAGTCCCTTTAAAGTTACGTGCCTCTGGATGATGATAATACCAAAACTTATCTGTATTAACTAAGCTTATTTTCAAATTTTGATCTGGTGTTACTCTAGAACCAATAAATGGTCTATTTTTAGTATATTCTAATTTAAAATAATTTGTCGAAATAACTAAAAAATCTTTATCTTCTTTTTTTAAAAATTTAGGAACATTAAAACGTCTACACTTAACTAGTTCAGTTGGTCTATTTTCAAAAGTACCTGTTTCACTATATTCAAGACGCACTAAAACATCACTTAAAATAGTGATGCGATACTTTTCCCCAGTTATCATTGCTCCATCTATTGAACTTGCTTCTTCATAATTAGGAACTGAAAAATGTGGTTTTAAACTAGCCATATTCTTTACCCTCTTTATTATCATAATAATATCATATTTTATATAAGTGGGCAAGCTCGTTTAACAAGCTTTTTCTTTGTTATTTTGGTGGTTTTTATGGAGCACCCCCAAAAAAATCATTTCAATATGTTTGACAAACTACATATAATTATATATAATACAAATGCAGATTTAAGGCAGGACCTTTAATTAAGCAAGTAATGTGTTTATTTGAAATAACTTTAGTAACTTATACTGCCTAAGGGAAAAAGATGAGTAGACACCCTACATGTTTGAAAAGGTTATCCTTTTAAAGCAAAGAAAGGAGAAATATTTTGTCAAGATATACAGGACCAATTTATCGTAAAAGTCGTCGACTTGGTTTTAGTACTCTAGAAAATGGAAAAGAATTAAGTAGAAAACCATATCCTCCAGGAATTCATGGAACAAGCAGACGTAAAAAAACAAGCGAATATGGAATTCAATTACAAGAAAAACAAAAATTAAGATTCATGTATGGACTTACAGAAAAACAATTTGCCCGTACTTTTGAAAAAGCAACTAAGATGCAAGGAATTACTGGTGAAAATTTATTTAAACTACTTGAAAGTAGACTTGATAATGTTGTCTATCGTATGGGACTAGCTAGCACAAGACGTGCTGCTAGACAAATTGTTAACCATGGTCACATTTTAGTTAATGGATCAAGTGTTGATATCCCATCTTATACAGTTAAACCAGAATCAATAATTTCTGTTAAAGAAAAATCTTTAAACCATCCGGCTATTAAACAATCTCTAGAGGCAACTTTAGCAAGACCAGCTTATGTAAATTTCGATGTTAAAAAGATGAGCGGTACATTTATAAGATTACCTGAAAGATCGGAACTTAATGCTGATATTAATGAATCGTTAGTAGTAGAATACTATAACAGATAGAAAAACTGAAAAAATTTCAGTTTTTTTTGTATTTTAACAGTATCAGCATATTATTAACAAAAAAAAAAGCTTATTAAATATAAACTTCTTTTTATTTAACTTTTTCTATTTCAATAAAAACTTTGTGATTATTTATATCTATTGTTTGAATTAGGTCTTCTTTAAAATTAATGCTTAACCCTAAAGTTTCATCTTTAATATATTCTTCAAATTTATTAATCGTTTCTATTATTTTTTCACTTGCATTATAATAAATATGGATGCGATCTACTAAATTTAATTTTAGTTCTTTACGAATATTTTGGATTTTACTAACTAACTCTCTAGCTAAACCTTCTAACAATAATTCTTCAGTTAATGTGGTATTTAAAATTACAAAGTTATTAGCACCCATTCCGACATTTAAACCTTCTTTGGAAGAAATTCTTATTTCAATCATATCTTCTGAAACTAAAATTTCTTCTTCATCTAAGTTTAATTTTATTTTTTTTCCAGATTGAAGCTTAGTTATTTCATTATCTGTTAAATTCTCTAAAAGCATTGCAAAAGTCTTTATTTTAGAACCAAATATTTTGCCTACTTCTTTATAGTTAGGTTTAACTGATAAATTCATATAATTATTTAAATTATCAACATAAGTAATTTTTTTAACATTTAACTCTTCTTTTATTAGTTCATCTAATTCGGCAATTATATTTTTGTTTTTTCCATCAAGTAGTATTTCTGAAAGAGGCTGGCGGACCTTTATTTTAGTTTCTTCTCTAACGTTTCTACCAATACTTATTAAACTTCTTACTAAATCCATTTTAGTTTCTAATGGCTTGTTAATTAAGTTTTCATCATATTTAGGAAAATCTGTTAAATGTACTGACTCCTTACCAGTTAACTTTCGATAAATTTCTTCGGTTATAAAAGGAGAAATTGGAGCGATTAGTTTACATAATCCTATCAGGGTTTCATAAGTAGTTAAGTAAACTGACTGTTTAGAATTATTCAAAGTACTTCCCCAAAAACGATCTCTATTTCTTCTAATATACCAATTAGATAAATCTTCTGATACAAAATCTGTTGCAAACTTTACTACTTTATGAAGATCATATGCCTCATAAGCATCAGTTACATTCTTAATTAGGGTGTTATATTTTGATAGTAACCATCTATCAATATCTTCCCGTATTTTTACTGGAACATCACATTTATCAATATCAATATTATCAATATTTGCATACATTGAGAAAAATGAATAAGTGTTTTTTAGGGGATTAAAGAATTTAGAATAAACTTCTTTTAATCCTTCATAATCAAACTTAAGTGGCATCCAAACAGGTGATGCATAAAGCAAATAAAATCTAACTACATCTGCTCCATACTCTTCCATTAGAGCAAAAGGTTCAATAATATTGCCTTTACTTTTACTCATTTTCTTACCTTCAGAATCAAGCAACAAATCATTTACTAATACATTTTTATATGGAGCTTTACCAGTAATAAAGGTTGATATTAATATCAGTGTGTAAAACCAGCCTCTTGTTTGATCAATTCCTTCACAAATAAAGTCCGCTGGAAACTGAGTTGCAAAAACTTCTTTATTTTCAAAAGGATAATGGTACTGGGCAAAAGGCATTGACCCAGAATCAAACCAACAATCAATTACTTCTGGAACTCTTTTCATTTCTTTAGAACATTTAGGACATTTTAATTTTACTTCATCAATATTTGGCCTATGAAGTGAAATAGCTTTATCAATTTTAATAGTAGCTTTTTTGATAAGCTCATCTTTTGAGCCTATCATCTCTTCATGACCACAAACACATCTCCATAAAGGAAGTGGTGTCCCCCAATATCTATTTCGAGATATTGCCCAATCATTCATATTTTCAAGCCAGTTACCAAAACGTTTTTCTCCAACATGAGCAGGAAACCAATTAACTTTATTATTCTCAGCAATAACCTTATCTTTAATTTTAGTTACTTCTAAATAATAACTAGGTTTAGAATAATATATAAGTGGACTATGACATCTCCAGCAGTGCGGATAATTATGATTTATTCTTTGCTTTTTAAATAATTTGTCATTTTCTCTTAAATATTTAATTATTTCAATATCTGCATCAAAAACAAGTAAATCCTTCCAAGGCCCTTCAGTATATTTTCCAGCCTCATCAACTGGGTTAATAATTGGTAAATTATATTTTCTACCAACTTCATAGTCATCTTGCCCAAAAGCTGGAGCCATATGCACAATACCAGTCCCGTCTTCCATACTCACGAAAGTAGCATTAGTTACATAAAAAGCTTTTTTAGCTGGATTTATAAATGGAAGAAGTTGCTGATATTCTTCATACTCTAAATCTTTTCCTAAATAGGTTTCTATTACTTCTGCATGTCCTATTACATTACTTACTAGTTTTTTAGCAACTATAAAATTATAGTCACCAGACTTTACCTTAACATATTCTTCTTTGGGATTTACACAAAGGGCAACATTTGCAAGAAGAGTCCAAGGGGTAGTTGTCCAAACTAAAAAGTAAGCATCTAATTTCTTCGATTTAAAAGGCACTGTTACTGTCTCAACAGTTACATCTTTGTATCCTTGAGCAACTTCATGGCTAGCAAGCCCTGTTCCACATCTTGGACAATATGGAAGTATTTTATGCCCTTCATAAAACAAACCTTCATCAAAAAACTTCTTTAAAATCCACCACTCGGTTTCTATATAATTATCATGATAAGTTAGATAAGGATTTTTTAAATCAATAAATTGTCCCATTTTAGTTGTTAATTTAGCAAACAAATCTTCATTACGCATCACACTTTCACGACACTTTTTATTAAATTTAGCAATACCATATTTCTCGATATCATTTTTCGAAGTAAAGCCAAGTTCTTTTTCTACTTCCAGTTCAACTGGAAGACCATGAGTATCCCAACCAATCTTACGTAAAACTTTATAGCCTTTCATTGTTTTATATTTACAAAAAGAATCTTTTAATAACTTTGCCAGCATATGATGAAGCCCAGGGTATCCATTAGCAGTTGCTGGTCCATCATAAAATACAAAATACTTATCACGATTATCAATTGACTTTTGAAAAACATCATTTTTTTCCCAATAATCTGAGTATGATGACTCTACCATACTTATTTTTTCTTTACTTAATTCTTCATATTTTTTCATATATTCCTCCTATAAATTAAAAAAATCATAAACTAAAGGACGAGCAAATGCCCGTGGTACCACCTTAATTCATGACTATCATGCTCTTAAACTTCATAACGGAAAGTAACCGATTTTTTAAAAAAATGCATCAGATTAGTGATCTATTAATAAATATTATACTTACTTTCACCAAATGTAAACTCTCTTTAATAATTTTTTATTAGCCGGCTAATCTTCAAACTGCTTATAAAGAATTATATGCAATTATTGCTACTTTGTCAAATTATTTTATAAGTTAGAATCCTTATTATTAACGAACTTCAATTAAATTACTAATTTCTTTTATATTAGTTAAAAACTCTAATATATCAAAAGCTATAATATCTATATTATTAAAATACTTATAAAGTTTTATTGCGTCAATAACATCGACGTGAATTTTTGGTGCGAAAAATATTGAAAAAGTATCCTCTTTAACTTTTTGTTTATATTCTGTTAAGTGTCTTTTAATAGGAATAATTTAATTATTAATTGATCACATATGTACACTACTTATTTCTATTTTCCTTTAAAATAATTAAAAAAAAAGCAGCTTTCAGTAAAACATATTTGCTTCTTATATTTAAAATTATAATTGTTTGTTTCTGTTTTAAGTTTTAATATAATAAATACTTGTAATTAATTTTTTAAGTTTGCAATTGAGACTACTAATACTCCATCTGATCTTTGATAAGAATTTTGTCCCCCATATAGAACCATTAAAAATGATGGTTTTCCTTTTATATCAGTATTAATTTTGTTTTTTAATTGCAATAGATTTGTAGCTGCTTCATCAACTTTTTCTTCACCAAGTTTTATTTCTACCGCGCCCCATCTACCATCATTTAATTCTAGTATCGCATCTATTTCATAACCTTTTTCTTCTCGATAATTAAATATATTACCATCAATACTATCTATATAAATTCTTAAATCTCGCAAAGCTAAAGCTTCAAATAGAAAACCAAAATAATTAAAATCAGTTAAAATTTTTGCACTTGTTAATCTTAAAGAGGAACAAACCAAGGAAGTATCAACCAATAATTTTTTATCACTTTTTCTAAGAGCTGTTTTACTTCTAATTGAAGTAGGCCAAGAAGGAATATTTTCAATTATAAATAATTTTTCTAAAGTGATTTTATAATCTCTAAAGGTATTACTACTAATTTCAATTCCTTCATTGATCATATCTTCCATTATTGTTACATTACTTGCATAAGTTGCAATATTTCTTGAATATGATCTTAGAAGAGCATTCAAATAAAAACAGCAATATTTAATAAAACATAACTGCTGGTTTTATTTTCTGAGGATCTTTATCATATTTTTTATAAAGGGCTATTTCTTTATCTCTTACTACAAATAAAATATAATTATCTATTTCTCTATCTAATATCTGACCGTTTTTTACTTTATATAGCATTTTTGGATCTATTTCTTCTTTTGGATAATCTTTTAATATTTCTATTACATTATAGAAGTAATGTTTATTATATAAAACATCATCTAAGGAAGATGCATTATCTATTTTAAAATTACCCAAAGAAGTTCTTCTAAGTTCAGTAAGTGTTGCAACTGTTCCAAGTGATGCACCAATATCTCTTACTAAACCACGAATATAAGTTCCTTTAGATACTTTAGTTTTAATTTTAATAATATCTTTGTCAATAGATAAAAGTTTTAAATCATATATAGTAACGTCTCTTTTAGGGAGCTCTACTTCTTCATTGCATCTAGCATATTCATATAATTTTTTACCCATAACTTTGACTGCTGAGTATATAGGAACTTCTTGACTATAGGTTTTAATATATGATTTTAATGTTTTCTTGATTTCTGTTTCTTTAATATTTACTTTTTCTTCGATTAATATATTGCCTGTAATATCTAAAGTATCAGTTAAAACTCCTAATTTAAAAGTAGCTATATATTCTTTATCTTGATTAGTTAATATATTAGATAGTTTAGTTGCTCTACCAATTAAACATACTAAAACGCCAGTTGCCATTGGATCTAGTGTGCCAGTATGACCTATTTCTTTTGTTTCTAATATCTGATTTAATCTATTAACTACATCTCTGCTAGTAATACCAGCTGGTTTATCAATAACTATCGCACCATTCATTTTATTTACCCTTCTTTAACCTACTAAGTAATTCTTATTAGTTGTTTTTTTCTTTTTTCCCCAAACCAATTATTTATTTATATCTGCAAGTATCCTTTCGATATTAGTACCATATTCAATCGACTTATCAAAGATGAATTTTAATTCCGGTGTATGTCTAATATCAATTCGCTCAGCAAGTTCAGTTCTTAAAAATGAACTTGCTTTATTTAATTCTTCTTGAACTAAATTTTTATCATAATCACCTAAATAAGTATAATATATTTTAGCAAGACCTAAATCAGAAGTTACGTCAGTGGCAGTTATTGTAACAGTTTTTAGTATTTCTGATTTGGCTTTATCTAGAATAATTTCTGATAATTCTTTTACAATTTGTGAACCTATTCGTTCTGTTTTTATTTTACTCATCTTTTTATTTCAACCTCTTCATAAGTTTCAAAGACATCTTTTTCTTTAATATTATTATAATTATCTAAAGTTATACCACATTCAAAACCTTGTTTTACTTCTTTAACAGTATCTTTTTCTCTTTGAATAGAAGAAATTTTACCATCATGAATAATGACTCCGTCTCTTATAATTCTTACATTAGATTGATTTTTAATTATTCCACTAGTTACCATAACTCCAGCAATACTTCCAACTTTGCTAAATTTAAATAATTGCCGAACCTCAGCAGTTCCCATAATTTTTTCTTCAAATTCTGGGTCAAGTAAACCTTTCATAGCAAGTTCCATCTCTTCAACTAGTTTATAGATTACTTGATATAATCTTATTTCGACATTGTATTCTTTAGCAACATCTTTAGTAATAGAGACAGGTGAAACATTAAAACCAATCACTAATGCATCTGATGCATTAGCAAGAACAATATCGCTTTCAGTTATTGTTCCGATACCTGATCTAATTACTTTTATTTTTGCGCCTGCAATATCTATTTTTTCTAAAGCATTTTTTACAGCTTCTTCAGAGCCTCTAACATCACATTTTAAAACAACGTTTATTTCTTTGATTCCACATTTTATTTTTTCGAACATATCTTCAAAAGTTAGAGGAATATTTTGGCATCTTTTTTCTTTGCTTTGAACTAATCTTTTTGCCGCAACATCGCGTGCTGATTTTTCAAGTTCAAAAGCCATAAATTTATCTCCAGCTTCTGGATTTGCATTTAATCCCGTAATTTCAACTGGAGTAGAAGGTCCTCCCTCAACAATATCTCTACCTTGATCATCTTTTAAGGTTCTTACTTTACCATGAGTTGACCCAACAACTACTGGATCTCCTAATCTAAGAGTTCCATTTTGAATCAGTAGTGTTGCAACGCCTCCAATATTTTTATCAATCCGCGACTCGATAACTGTTCCAACCGCATAGCGATTTGGATTAGCTTTTAACTCTCCTACCTCAGCAATTACTAAAAGTGTTGCAAGAAGCTTATCAATTCCCTCGCCTGTGTGAGCACTGATATTAACAAATGGGATATTTCCTCCCCAAGCTTCAGGATTTAAATTAAGAGCAGCAAGCTCTTGCATAACTTTTTCAGGATTTGCCTCAGGTTTATCAATTTTATTGATTGCAACAACGATTGGAACATTTGCTGATAGTGCATGATCGATTGCTTCTTCGGTTTGGGGCATTACCCCATCATCAGCTGCGACAATTATAATAACAATATCTGTAACACTTGCTCCTCTTGCCCGCATTTCCGTAAATGCCGCGTGACCTGGAGTATCAATAAATGTTAATATCTCCCCATTATAAGACGTTTGGTATGCTCCAATTGCTTGAGTGATTCCTCCTGCTTCACATGATGCCACACTTGCACATCTTATATAATCAAGTAGTGATGTTTTACCATGATCAACATGTCCCATAACTGTTATAACTGGTGGTCTTTTAACTAAATCTTCATCACTATCAACAATCTCATATTCTTCAAAATTAGAAATATCTTGGCTTGCTTCTTTTTTTAAAACTTTTTTATAATCAACAACAATTATTTCCGCTGTTTCAAAATCAATTGGTTGATTTTGATTAATCATTAGTCCTAAGCCAATCAACTTTTTAATTACTTCTGCACTTCCTACTTGCAGGCTATCAGCAAAATCTTTAACCGTCATTCCTTCTCTATAAAGAACAACATCACTGCTAGTTTCAACATTTCCCATTAGCTTAGTCTTATTTTTATACATAGCTTTTCTTTTCTTTGTATAATCACTAGTTTCTTTAACTTGAAATTTTTTCTTTAATTTTTGTTTTCTTTCAGAATCATCTTTAATATAACTAGATTCTTTTAATATTTCTTCAACAGCATCATCTAGTACATCATTATCCTCATGGGTTGCATCCGTATCGGTGCTGATAAGGTTCATAGAATTATCTAAAACAATAATATCATCATCTTCTAAAAGATCACTACTTTCTGTTTTTTTAATTCCCAGTTCTTTACACTTGCTTATTACTTCTTGAACTGTATAGCCCATCTCAGTTGCATATTCTTGTATACTCATTTAAGAGCACCACCTTTCTTAATCTATCATCTTTAATAACTCATCATATATCAAGACATTTACATCAGTTTCAAATACTCTATTTAAGACTTTAGTATTTTTTGCTTTATTTATTACTTCAATATCTTTTTTTAAATAGCACCCTTTACCATTTAGTTTACCTGATAAGTCTATTTTTATTTCATTTTCATTCATTACTATTCTAATTAAGTCCTTCTTAGGTAATTTTTCTTTAGTAATAACACACATTCTCATTGGAATTTTTTTCACTAAGCTTCATTTCCTTCTTCAGTAATTTGCTTTAAGGTTTTAACAGTAATATGGAATTTAGTTAAACGACTAGCAAGCTTAATATTTATTCCTTTTTTACCGATGGCAAGTGGTAAGTTATCCTCATCAACAATTGCTAGAGCTTCTCTTGTTTTAGTATCATCTAGTATATTTACAATAATACCTTTAGCTGGAGATAAAGCATTAGCAATATACTCACTATTATCTTCACTATAAAGTATTAAGTCTATTTTCTCGCCATTTAATTCTTTTAAAATACTAGAAATTCTAGAGCCTCTTTCCCCAATACATGTCCCAATTGGATCAATTCTCTCTTGATCTGTATTTACCGCAACTTTGCTTCTTACTCCGGCTTCCCTAGCAACACCATAAAGTTGGATTATTCCATCTTCAAGTTCAGGTATTTCTAGTTCAAACAATCTTTTAACAAAATTATTATGTTTTCTAGAACATAAAATTAGTGGTCCCTTAGGAGTTTCTTCAATTTTTTGTAAATAAACTTTAATTGAAGTTCCCATTTTTACTTCTTCACCAGGAATCATTTCAGTTTTAGGAAGGATTCCTCTTGTTCTTCCTAAGTCAATATAATAATTTTTATTATCTTCCATTGCCAGCATTCCTAGCATTATTTCATCTTGTTTATCAGAAAACTCTTCAACAATACTTGACTTTTCAGCATCTCTTATCTTTTGAGTTAAAACTTGTTTAGCAGTTGATGCTGCTACTCTTCCAAAATCTTTAGGTGTTACTTCTTCTTCAATTGTTTCCCCAACTTTAATATTTGGAACAAGTTTTTTTGCATCTTCTAATAATATTTGCGCATCTTCGTTTATTTCCGGTTCTAAATAAGTAATATTACCTTCTTCATCAATAGTTTCTTCTCCATCAATATAGTCATCAACTACTACTAAATATGAATAAACCTTAATATTACCTGTATCACGATTTATATCTACTTTAACATTAGTTTTAGAATCAAAATTTTTCTTATATGCAGTCATTAAAGCTTGCTCCATACCATCAAAAACTATATCTTTATCAATTCCTTTTTCTTGAGCAATATTATTTACTGCTTTAATAAATTTTTTCGTATCCATTTTTTAACCTCTTTCTTTACTGGAAATATCTAATATATATTCTTCTTTTATTAAATCATACTCATCAATAATCGGATTTATTATTTTTGTTGCGTATGCTACCTGATCTAAATCAAGTCCACCAACTTTATCTAAAGTAATCTTTAAAAAATTATATTTATTTTCTTTAACATACTCTATTTTATCAACAATAATTTTTCTATCAACTAATTTACTTTCAATAACAATTTTTATTTTTTCTAAACTTTCTTGCATATGTCCTCCTAAAGCAATAATAAAAGCGGGATGTTCTGCCCACTTAAATCTGTATTTGTATTATAACAAAGGCCTTCACTAAAGTAAAGGATTTATAGTTACAATTCACAGCCAAATGACAAAATAATTTATTGCATAAGAAAGCGGAACAATTATTGTTCTTCTTTTTTGTAGTTTAATACTTCTGTTAGAGTATAAGGGTTGCCATGCATTAATCTCT
>JAQVNR010000058.1 GCA_028703035.1 Bacilli bacterium
AACAATGTCATTTGGGATAATGAACAAAATAATAAAAATATAGAAATTTTTGAAACAATATTAAATCATTTAAATGAAAAAGACTTTTCATACCGTTTTGCTAATGTCGGTTATGAGATTAGTGATATTTACTACAACTATTGTGATAATCCAAAACAAGGCGAAAAAGATTTACCTGTTCCAAAAATAAAAAATCAGTTAAATAAATTTGATGACTTAAAAATAAAAAAAGAATTATCAAAAATAATAAATTATGAAAAAGGAGGTAGTTATGGGATATAGATCAGATGTAAGAATTGTGACTAGTCAAAAAGCCTATAGAGAATTGCAAGAATATGTAGAAAAATACTTAGCTAAAGATAAAGATCTGGAAGTTGATAATTTGTTAGAATGTACTGATATAAACATTACTGGAAAAAATGGGATATTAATCGGGTGGAATGGCATTAAGTGGTGTGAATATTGTGATTTTAAAGGTGTAGATGCAATTAGTGCTGGACTAAAAAACTTAAGAATAAAAGAATACAGTTTTAGATTTGCTCGTTTTGGTGATGATTATGGTGATTATGAAGAAATCTATCATGATGGCAATGATAATAAAGCAAATTATTTGCCCTTTGTTTCGTTGAATCGTAGCTTTGATGATGATGAAATAATCCGCGATTTAGATTACTTAGCAAAACAAAAAGAAAAAGCAGGTATAGAAATATGAGAAAATTTTATAAAACAAAAAACGATTTGTTTACTTCTACACTAGAAGAAAAAATTGATACACTTTTATTCATTAATTCCAGAGCATGTATGCAAGGATTAAAAAATTTAATAAGAAGTAAAAACACCACTATTGAAGATTTTAAAGAAAAAAATATAGCAATAGGACCATTAGTTTATGGGGAAGCATATTATCATGAAGTAGATGAATATTATGATGTAATAGGTTTTTTAGTTGAATCAGAATGTGAATTTTTGGGGAAGCGTATGAAAACCTTTGGTTTTAGAGGCATATATTTTGGAAAATGTCATGAGGCTGCTCCTATAGATTTTGATGAAGCTGATTCATTAGAACCATATGGAAAAATACCAAATGGTCTAGGAGATCATGTTGAAATATTAAATGTTTTAGTAGATAAAAAAGAAGTAGATAAATGTATTCAAGACAATAAAATAGATATAAATAAATATTTAAAAGAGCTAGGGCTACTTTTAGCCGAAAAAAGTTTTACTAAAGACAGTAAAACACATTCTGCTATTGAGGTATAGATATGATTAATGTTCTTATTGTAGAACCTAATGAATTGCCTTATGAAAAAACAATACCAAACACTTTAAAAGCTAAACAAGAAATTGTAAATGGATACATTCAATGCACTAGTTTATTAGCTGATCCTGATGTAGTATTAATCTGCAATGAAGAAGGTAAAATAAATAATTTACCTTATAACCGTGATATCGGGCATGATATAATAGCAGGAACATTTATAATTGCTGGTGACGATATTGAAAATGGTGATTTTAAATCACTAACAAAAGAACAAGTTGAGAAATATAAAATAAAATTTGATAAACAGTCAATAAAAAATACGGAATCTAAAATAGAAGCTATTTTGTTAAAAAACAGCTTTTTTAGTGAACAAGATATTAATGAATGAAGGAGGTAGATATTATGTTAAATCAAATGATGATGGTAGGCAGAATTGTTGAAGAGCCAAAAGTTCAAGAAACAGAAAATGGGAATAAGGTTACAAACTTAACACTAGCAGTTCCAAGAAGTTTTAAAAACAAAGATGGAGAATATGATACAGATTTTGTCGATTGTGTTTTATGGAATAATATAGCACAAAATACTGCTGAATATTGCAAAAAAGGTGATTTAGTTGGTATAAGAGGAAGAGTGGAAACAAGTTTATATAAAACTGATGGAAAAACTCAAAAATCAACAAAAATAGTAGCTGAAAAAGTTACTTTTTTAACTGCAAAAAGTAAAGATTCAGAAAAAAATGTTGAAACAAAAAAGACTAAATCAGAATCAAAATCAAGATAAAAATAAACAAAGGAGGAAAAAACGGATAAATTAGTTTATTTTTTGGCTGTTCCAAATGGTATTTCTAAACTTGATGGGGGTACTTATAATATTGATACGATATTAAAAGCTATCCAAACATTTACATCATGGGCTTTAAGAATTGGTATAACTATATCGGGCGTTGCACTAATTATAGGATTTATTCTATATGCAGTATCCGACTTAGATCAAAAGGCAAGAGTAAAGCAAAGGATAATTCAAACTCTCTATGGAGTAATAGGAATTATTCTTGCTTTATCATTAGTTAATTTAATCATTGACTTATTTTCATAGTAGGAGGCTAATATGTTATTAAAGGCTCTAGACCTTTTAAGAGTAATCTGTTGGGGAGTTATAGATTTTATATACTCCCTAATAGATTCTATATTTGAAATTATTGGAAAAATGAATACATTTAATATAATTGATTCTTTAGCAGAAAATTCTATTTTTAAAAATTTGCATTCATCAATAATGATTATTGCAATAACTTTATTTGGATTATTTGTAGTGTGGAAATTTGTAGTAAAAGTAATGGAACCTGATGAAGGTTTATCTGTTTCACAAATATTTAATGAAGTGTGGAAATGTGGAGCATTTATTATATTGTCTACATTTTTATTTTCACAAGTTGCAACTTTTTCAATTCAATTAAGTGGATTTACTGCTAATATTTTTAAAAATAATAATACAGAATTATCAAATAGTATGTTAGAATTATATATTGATTTTTCTGATGGATATAAATTAAACGATGATGCTGATTTAGATTATGAAAAATTACAATCTTCAATTAATGATCATTCGTTTACAAATGCAAAAATTTATAATAATAAATATGTAACAAATCAAAAATGGATATTACCAGATGAACAAGACTATGTATACACTATAAATTGGATAATGGCAATTTTAATTGGAGGATTTTTCCTATATTCATTATTCTTTAGTGGTATGATGTTAGCAAGAAGACAAATAGAATTTTTATTTCTTTTTGTAATATCCCCAATTGTATTTGCAAGTTCAGTCGGTAATAAACAAAGAAGACAAGCTGTAATTGAGCAGTTAGTATCTTTAACTCTTCAAGCTGCAGTAGTAATGCTAATAATTAATATTACTGCTTTGATAATGCAAGCTGTTAACAATACAACATTTTTTACTAATGGGTTTCAAGATATAGTAATTAAATCATTAATGTTTGTAGGTTGTGGGTCATTTTTATTAACTGGGTCACAAGTTGTAAATCGCTTTATTGGTGGAAATGTATCAGCTAATAGTGGTAGGGAACAAATGATGAGTTTAATGGGATTTGGTCAAACAGTTGGAGCAATTGGTAGTGCTGGAAGTTTAGCGACAGCAGGAGCAAGTATGGTAGGAGTAGGAGCTATTACTAAAGGAATGGGTGGCTTTGGAACAAACACTAATAAAGCAATGTCTGGAATAGGTGGTATGTTATCAGGATTTGGTAATAAATTATCATCTAATGGAATAAAAAATAATTCTATTGCAAGTATAGGTTCAGCTATTTCAAGTTATGGAAGCAATATGCAAACCAAAGCAAATAATAGATTAAATATTAAAAATGAAGATGGTTTGATAATTCCGAAAACTCCAAATAAATTAAATAGATTTGGTAATCAAATGATGTTATCTGGACAAGATAATTTACAATCAGCGATTGATACTATAATTCCAAATAGAAATATGTATCGAAGAAGATCAAGGTATAGAGATGATTAAGGAGGAGGTATAAGCATGAGTGAAAATACAAACACTTTATTTTGGATTATAACAGGAGCAGTTATTACTGTTTCTGTTTTTCTTTTGATAAGTTTAAATAATGAATCAACTTTAAATAAAATTTTTAAAAAATATGATGAAGAATTTAAAGAAATTATTGCAGTAAAAGCAAATTATCCTTTAGTAAAAGGAAAGTGGAAAATGGACATTCAAAGTATTAATGGTGGAAGATTAACTTACCTTTTAAGTAACCTTTCTGGTAATAAAATATTTGTTGATCAAGTAGAAATAATATTTTACGATTGTAAAAATAAAGAAATACTAACTACTTTCAATCAATCAGTCAAAATGAATATCGGAACTGGTCTTCAAGGAAGTAGTGGTCTTTATAATGATAAAAAATTAAATAATGTAGTTTATTGTATAGATTTTAGTATTACATAATTATAAAGAGGAGTGAGGAATTTATGGTGATAAAAAACTATGTATATTACAGTTAAAAGTATAAAAAGAAAAGTTGGTTTTAAAGGAATCGAGTTCATTGATTTAAGTCGTTGGATTGCCAATATTATTTATACTTCTATTAATGTTTAGTTTTTCTGAATTAAGAATAATTGCTTTAATACTTTTAGTAATTACAATATTTATGTTTCTTCCAATAAATATATCCAAGAAAAATAGAATGTATAAGGTTATAAAACTAGTGGGAATTTATCTTTATAAAAGAAAAAAATATATTTATTACAAACTTGAAAGTGAGGGAAATAATGTATGGAATTTACAAAAGAATCTAAGGAATATAAAATCGTTAGTAAAATAAAAGAAAAAAGTAATTATAATTCTAAATATAATATTAAAAAAAGTGTAAAATTAAAAGTTAAAAATTCACGAGATTTTTCCAACATTAAAGAAATTAGAGATGATGGGATATTAGTGTTAAAAAATAAAGAATTAGCTTGTATTTTAGAGTTTGGTGCTATAGATCTTTCTTTAACAAGTAGATCAGAAAAAGAAAACTTCTTTTTTTATTTTAAAGAATTATTTCAAATAAATGATTTAAAATTAAAATGTTATAAATTAGATAAAAAAATCAATTTAAATCCAAATAAAAAAAATTACAAGAATTTAACAAAAAAATTTCATGATGATGAGAAATGCTTAAAATTATTGGAACAAAATTATGAATTAATAAATAAATTGGAAGAAGAGAATTATACTATATCAAGTGGTTATTACTTTGTTTTAATCGCTAGAGATATTGATTTGCTTAATAAACAATTAGATGAATTAGAAGCAGTAATTAATAATATAATACCTAAAATATATTTAGATTTAATAACTAATAAATTAGAGTTATATAGCATTTTATCAAATTTGTATTATTCTGATGTTAATCTTGATCAATTGATGTGGTTAGATTTACCAGAGCTTATTAGTCCTTTATACCTTCAAGAAAAAAGTAATATGCTAAAGATAGATAATAAAGAAGTTCAATTGATTTCAATTAAAAATATTTCGCCATTTGTCGATGAAATGTTTTTTGAACAGATTTTTAATACTCCAAAAGTCAAAGCTTGTATTAATATAAATGATACTATTAATACTGAAAGTTTGATAAATGTATTAGATAGTTCTTATCAGTTTTTATTATCAGATCGTAATACCACAAAAAAATTAAGTGATGCAACAGAGCTGGATACTGAAAAAGAAAATTTTCAACTTTTAATGAATGATATTAAAAATGGAAATGAAAAATAAAAGAAGTGTCTTTATTTTTAGCAATTGAAGGAAGTAAAAAAGAACGAGAAGAAATATTTGTTGAATTAAAAAGGATAGCAGAAATGCATCAGATAAAAATAGATATACCTAGATTAAGACAAATGGAAGCTTGGCAATCTTTTGATATAACTGGAAATAATATGAAAGATTATTCTATTTATTTACCAACTATGACATTGTCGGCAGGGTTTCCATTTACAAAAACATATTTTAATGATTATAAAGGTTATATTTTAGGTTATGACATCCATACATATTTACCAATATTTTTCGATCCGTTCTATTTAAACAAAAAAAGTAGAACAAGCCATAATATAGCTATAGTTGCTTCTACAGGTGGTGGGAAATCTTATACGATGAAAAAAATATTAGTTAATGAATTTTCTAGACAAACAAAAATATTTATTTTAGATGCAGAAAGCGAATATCAAAAACTAGTTTTAAGTAATAGTGGAGAATATATAGATCTATATTCAAATAAGAACGGAATAATAAATCCTTTGCAAATTAGGTATATTCCAAACGAAGATGAAAAAGAAGTTGCTAAATCTACAGATTTTCCACTTCCAAAACATTTAGGATTTTTAGAATCTTTTTTTAAAAGTGCGTTTGATAATATAAGTGAAAAAGAATTAGTTATGCTTTTATCAATTATAGAATCTTTATATAATGAAAAAGGTATTTATAGCAATACTTCAATAGAAAAATTAGAAAAATTAAAAAATACAGATTACCCTATATTTTCTGATTTATATAGATATATTCCTAAATATAAAAGAAAAGTAAACAGTCCAGAAAAAATTAAAATAATAAATCAATTAGATATATTATTATCAAGATTTTTAACTGGAACAGATGCCTATTTATTTGACGGGTATACAACAATAGATTTAACAAATGATTTAATTGGATTTAATATGAAAGAGTTATTGTATAGTGGCAATAAAAGATTAATTAATACTCAAACAATTAATTTACTTACCTATTTGAATAATGCAATTATTTCAAATAAAATTAATAATGATAAATTAGAAAATAATTATAAAAAACCGATAACAATTATAGCTGATGAATTTCATTTATTTATTGATGAAGATAATTACGAGATATTAAGAAATTTTGGACAACTTGCTAGAAGAATTAGAAAATATACTGGATCTTTAATAGTGGCTACACAATCAATAGAAGATTTTGTTGGAAACAATAATATTTTAAGACACGCTAAAGCAATATTTAATAATTGCCAGTATCAAATGGTAGGTATGTTAAAAGAAGCAGATATGTTGGCTTATTTAGAACTTTTTAAAGAGAACCCTTTAACTGATACTCAAAAGAACTTTTTACTACAAGCTAATCAAGGAGAATTTTTATTAAATATTACAAGAAAGAATCGGCTTAGAATTAAAATAAGTGCAACACCATTAGAACAAGAAATGATGGGTGAGTTACAATAATAAGTTTATGAAAAAGAAAATAATAAAAATAATATTGGGAAGTAGTACTGGACTAATTATTGTTAGTTTAATTATTATAGTTTCTATATTAATGGTTTATAGTTTTTTTGGTGGAGAGATATTTGATAGTGGATATGTTGAAGGTAATATGGAATATGCAGAAGTATATCGAAGTGTTTTAAATAATAACATAACAAGAAATATAAATGGATATATACCATTATCTAGATTGATGTATTTTTATTTAGAAGATGATAACTTATCATTAAACGAAATATATGAAAATAACATAGATTATGAGTTGAAAACTATTAAACCATTCAAAGAAGTTTGTTTAGAACATTATAATAGTTTTTATACTTGTCAAGAAACCGAAATATTAAAAAATAATCATAGTGATGAATATCCTTTTAAACCATTTAATGCACCAGTAAAATTTGAAGATACGATAATAACTAGTTATTATGGCGAAGAAAGAATAGTTTACGATCGGTTTAATATCCATTATGCTTGGGATTTCGCTGCACCTGCAGAAACTCCTGTCTATTCCATCGGAGATGGAATAGTTAAAAAAGTTATGTTTAGCCAGTCAACTAACAAAATTGATATAAATAATGGTTTTGGGAATTATATTAGAATTGAATATAATGTAGATGATAGGATTTATGAAGTTATATATGCTCATTTATATCCTTATAGTTCTAAAGTACAAGTTGGAGAAATAGTAAAATCTTGGCAAGAAATAGCTACTATTGGAACGACAGGATATAGTACTGGTAATCATTTGCATTGGGAAGTAATTTTAGAAAATATAAAAATTGATGGTTTAAATTTGGTGGACTTCAATTTATAATAAGTTATGTAATAAAAAAACAAAAATAATATAAATTATGTACTTAATTGAGCAATTATTATTTCTTTAAATAAAAGGAAATATTAATAAAATTATTTATAACTTATGTAATAAGTTATGTAAATTTCGCAAGTGCGAAATCAGAAAATGGGAGTATTAAGTCTTATATTATAAGACAATGCTTCCTTTTTTATGGGAACATCTTATGCTCATATGTTAGATATAAGCAATAATTAGCTTGAAGTTATGTAATTTATAAAAACGGAGGTGTACATGGAAGTTGTTAAAATAACTGTTGATATTGAAAAAGAAGTTAGTAATAAAATAAATCTTTATGCTAAAGAAAGAAGATTAAAAAAGAAAGATGCGATCAATGAATTATTAAAATTAGGCTATATAAAAAGTCTTGAAATTTGGGAGGTGAAAAACAATGAAAACTAGAGGCTATACAGAAGCAGAAATACAAATATTAAATAAAAACAAAAATGTAATAATGGTTAAATACGGAAAACAAATTGAATATAAAAATAGCTTTAAAAATTGGGCAGTTCTTCAAAGTTTAAATCATCCAGAAATGTCAGCTATTCAAATATTTGAGAAAGCTGGTTTTAATAGGAATATAATCAG
>JAQVNR010000005.1:0-17500 GCA_028703035.1 Bacilli bacterium
TGTCTGTTATTTTAAACATAATTTAATTAGAAGTCACATATTTTTAAAATATTTTTTTTGTGAGCAACACTTACTTGACCATATATTTATTTTTGTGAAAGACTTAATTAACCACTATTTATATTAATGGTCAATTTACTTTGGCAATCGAACCCTAATATATTTTACACTATCCCGAAATGGTAAAAATTGACAAAGTACAGTAAAAATGCTAGTATATAGGCATTAAATTTATATTTCATTTTTAAGGGGGATTATTAATGATAGATATTATAACAACTGACATAGATGGCATATTAACTGATCTTTATCGCCATCAAATATGGATGGTAGAGCATTATTATAAGAGTAAAGGAAAAGAAGTTCCTAAAATAAAAAATCCAAAAGCTTATGATATAGCAGAGATTTTTGAAATTTCAAAAAATCGAAGAAATATAATATGGCTAGAAAACTATAAATATTATCGCTTATATTGCGAAGCAAGAAAAGAATCTTTTGAAACATTGAAATATTGGCAAGAACGAGGAAAGAAAATCGGATTTATTTCTGCACCAGCCTTTGCAACAACTCCACTTTTAGGACCAAAGGTAATAAAATGGATTCAAGAGTGGCAAAATTTATATGATTTTGTTCCTGATGAAGTTATATGGTGCCCAGAAAAAGAATCTGGACTTGCCAAAGCAATTGCTTGTAAGGAATTAAAGAGTGAATTAATGATAGAAGATAAAGCAGATAATTTAGATTTTACTTTAGAAGTTTGTGACTCCATTGCACTTTCCACACCATATAATCTAGGTTATCAGCCCGAAAATAAACCATTTGATTTCTATATGAAAGAAAATTGGTCAGAAATTAGATCAACTGTAGATGAGCTTGATAGTAAACCAAGGAGGTTAAAAAATGTATAATTATAAAAGACCAAATATTGAAAGACCGCATTTGCATCATTATGGTAATATTCCTGCTAATTTGGATTACCCATCAAAATCAGTTGCTGAAGTTATGTTTGATAATTGTGAAAAACATAAAAATTATCAAGCAATAAAATACACACAAAATGGAATAACTCATAGTGAAGATTATACTCAGTATGCTGAAAATATTGAATCAACAGCAAAAATGTTAAAATTATTAGATGTAAAAAAAGGCGATAGAATAATGGTTTTATCTCCGTTTTTACCAGAAGAATACCATACAAAATATGCGATTGCTGCTGTAGGAAATATTTTAATTCCTCTGCATCCATATGAATCAAGAAGTCGTGTGAAAATGGCGAAAATTTTAGAGGCATCTAAACCAAAGATAATTATTTGTTTAGATAGCTGTGTTCCTGATATAGATGCCATTTTACATGATTATCCAGAAATAGATGATATGGTTCAAAGAGTTCTATATTTTTCACCGGTTGATTCACTTAAGAAAAAAGGTGTTTTAAGTTTAATAAATCCAATTATTGATTATAAATATCAAAAAAGTGGTGTTGGGCCAAAAACTTTAAATACTATTTCTAATAAGTTTTCTTCATTTGCCGAAGAACGAAATAGAGCTAAAAATTATTGTGGTTCATACATGGCCAATGTAAAAGGTGAAGACGATTATGTAATATACTTTTCTTCTGGAACTTCTGGGAAGACACCTAGTGGATCTATTCACACTCACAACAGCTGCAACAGTTTACTTAAATCTGGGCAATATATTTGTGATTGTATAGAGCCAGGACAAAAACTAATTATTGTTCCTGGACCATTTCATTGTTTTGGTTCAGAAACCGGAAGAAATACCGCAATAAACTCAGGTGTTGCTCAAATTATTATTCCTGATCCTAAAAATTTAAAAGCATTGGCTGAGGCTCAAAAAAAAGAAAAAGCAGAGCTACATATTTATGTACCGGCAATTTTAAGTGCGATGCAAAAATCGGAATTATTTGATGATATATCATATGAAAATAATGAATTATTTATTTGTGGTGGTGGTAGACTTCCTTTAAAGACATATCAATATTGGAATAAAAAATTACCTAAAGGAAGAGGGATAAGAGAAGGTTATGGTTCTACTCCCACTAATGGTGGTATTTGTATAAATTTAAAAAATGAACAAAGACCAGGAACTATAGGAATTCCTCTTTCAGACTTTTATTTTAAATTAAAAGATCCTGAAACCGGTGAAATTATAAATAAGCCAAATGTAGCCGGAGAATTATATGTAGCTGGTCCATCGTTGATGCGAGAAATTTTAAACGAACCAAATCACCTTTCTTTATCAACCGATGAAGAGGGAGTAACTTGGTATAAAACTAATGATTTAGTTTTATACGATGAAACTGGTTGGTATAAATTTTTAGACCGTTGTGATGATATCTTAAACTTAAATAATGCTAACTTAGTTAATCCAAATGAAATAAAAGATGTTCTTGAAAAACACAATATTAATAATTCAATAATATTTAATACTAATGGAGATAAAAGAGCAGAGGGACAAGATAGAATTATTTTATGTATCGAATATGTCGGAGATAAAGAAGATATTACTTTATTAAAATCAGTTTTAGAAAAAGACTTCGCAGAAAATTTAAAAAAATATGAAATCCCATCTGAAATAATTGTTTTTGACAAGTTACCAATGAATTTAAATGGAAAAACATTAAAAAATGAAACAAAAGAAAAATATTATAACAAAGAATATAAATTTAACTTAGAGTTAAAAAGATGATAGCTTTCGAACGCGAAATAAAATCAGCATATAAGCTTGATGAAATGACAGTAGAAGAAAAGCGTGCTTATTACGGAGAATTAAAAGAATATATTTTATCTTTACCATTTGATGAAAATAAGTTAAATATTGCTGAAAAAAAATTTCTTAAAATTGTTGATTTTATATTCCCGAAATTCGGAAAATATTATAAACCAAATCTTTCTAGTAAGCTAGCGGAATTACCAAATCAATTTATTCTTGTTTCTAATCATCTAGATTCATTTGATCAAGTCTTATTAAGTTATGCTTTTCCCGATACTGCTTTTCATTATATGATTGCGGAAAGTTTAATGCAAGCAAAAAATTTATATGTTGGAAAATTATATGTTAATATGGGAGCTTTTGTTGTAGATAGAACAACTCATGAAGGTAGAATTCTTGCAATACCTAATGCTTTACAATATTTATATCGAGAGTCAAATGTTGCGATGTTTCCAGAGGCTTCTAGGCAAATTCGTTATGGAAGTGATGGAACAGTAAAAAGTTTTAAAAATGGTTCAGTTATTTTATCTCAAATGACAGACGTACCAATTGTTCCGGTTGCTATAAATAACAATTATAAAAAAGGAGAACTTTATATTAATGTTGGTGAGAAATTTGAAGTTGGACTTGAAAGCAGTATTATTCAAAAGAATATTGAATTAAGAGAAAAAGTAATTGAATTATGGGAAGAAAACCATGACAAAGGAGCAAAAATATTAACTAAAAAAAGATGAAAGTGTGTTTGGCGAAAATATCAAAAAGCCGAGATTTTGAAAAAACTTTGATTATTCTTTTTTTTTTGCTATAATTATTTTAAAGTAGGCGATTAGTATGATTTGTAGTATCTATTTTCAAATTTTATCTTTAGTATATATGCTTTTATTAATGATAGTTGTATTTAGTAAAAAAAGATTAAAATCTATTGAAAATTCTTTATTTGTTTCGCTAATATTTATCAATTTAACCGGTTTAATTTTAGATATTTCTAGTACTTATTTAGCTTATGTTGATATAAATAACAAATTTTTAAATCCATTATGTAAGGTATATTTAGTATATTTAATCTGTACATGTTTAGTTTTCACAGTGTATGTTATTTTTGTATCAATGATTAACAAGGATGCTTTAATTGAAATAAAAAAAAGAATAGTTAAAAATATGCTAATTGTAATTACTATTATATTTGTGTTATTAACGGTGATTATATTCTTAATTCCTCTTTATAACATAAGTGAAAGCGGAATTATATATACAACTGGACCAGGGGCTAATTTAACTTACGCAATTGTTGGGGTGTGTACTTTAATTTGGATAATAAGTTTATTAATTAATTATAAGAATATCAGAGATAAAAAGTATTTGCCAATATTTGTGTTAATTATTTGTATAATATTTGCAACAATATTGCAAAGGATTAATCCGGAATTATTAATTGTTACTTCAATGTGTTGTTTTATTGTTTATATTATGTATTTTACCATAGAAAATCCTGATGTAAAAATGCTTAATGAACTTAATTTAGCTAAAGACCAAGCAGAAAAAGCTAATAATTCTAAGACAGAATTTTTATCTAGTATGAGTCATGAAATAAGAACACCGCTTAATGCAATAGTCGGACTTTCTCAAGTATTACTGGAAAAAGATTTACCAAGTGATTCTAAAGAAGATATAGAGGATATAGTAATGGCATCTGATACATTACTAGGAATAGTTAATGGTATTTTAGATATTTCTAAGATTGAAGCTAATAAATTAGAAATACTTTATACTGAATATCATCCTAAAAAGATAATTGATGAGCTTATTGTACTAACGAAAGCCAGAATGGGAGAAAAATCTTTAGATTTCAGGACTTATTTTGATTCGGCTATTCCTGATTATTTATATGGTGATTCCTCAAGAGTTAAACAAATAATTTTGAATATATTAACTAACTCTGTTAAATATACAAAAGAAGGTTTTATTGATTTTAGAATATCAGTTATTATAAAAGATAATATTTGTAGACTTATAATATCTGTAGAAGATTCTGGAGTGGGAATCAAAGAAGAAGATATTAATAAGTTATTTAAAAAATTTGAAAGACTTAATGAAGGTGGAACGACATCAATTGAAGGAACTGGTCTAGGCCTTGCTATTACAAAAAAACTAGTTGAAATGATGGGTGGAAAGATATTTGTTCAAAGTATTTTTGGAAAAGGATCAAAATTCACCGTTGTTTTAGATCAAAAAATAGTTAATAAAACCTTTAAAAAAGAAGAAAGTGATTACACGGAAGTGATTCAATCTGTTGATTTTTCTGATAAAAAGGTCTTAGTTGTTGATGATAACACTTTAAATTTAAAAGTAGCTCAGAGGCTACTAACTACTTATGGAATGCAAGTAGATATTATAGAAAGTGGATTTGGCTTAATAGAAAAAATTGAAGCTGGAGAAGTTTACGATTTAATTTTATTGGACGATATGATGCCGAAGCTAAGTGGGACAGAAGCGCTTAAAAAGCTTCGGACTTCACCAAACTTTAAAATACCAACAATAGCGATGACAGCAAACGCTATTGAAGGAATGAGAGAAAAGTATTTATCCGATGGTTTTGATGATTATTTAGCAAAGCCGATTGATAAAAAAGAATTAAATAGAGTAATAATAAAATATTTGTATAGTAAATAAGGAGGATATTATGAGAAACAAAAATATTTTAATTAAAAATGGAGTCGACGTTGACAAAAGCTTAGAGCTATTTGGAACAATGGAAATGTATGATGAATCTTTAGGTGACTTTTTAAAAGAAATAGAAAACAAACTTTATAAAATCAGTCATTTTAAAGAAATGGGTGATATGCCTAATTATGCGATTCTTACCCATTCATTAAAAACTGATGCTAAATACTTTGGTTTTACAAAATTAGCTGAGCTTTCATATGCTCATGAGCTACAAAGCAAAGAAAATAATATTGCTTTTGTTAATAGTGATTATCCTAATCTTATTAATGAAGCAAGAAGAATTGTTGCATTAGTTAAAAATTATTTAACTGGAAACGAGACAACTTCTTCAGAAGTTAAGAATGAATGCTCAGCATTACCAACGATATTAATAGCTGATGATTCAGAAATAATTACTAATTTTGTTAAAAGAGTATTAGATGGTAAATACAATATCCTTGTTGCAAGTGATGGCCAAGTTGCAATGAATTATATTGAAAAAAATAATGCTCATAATATTAAAGCGTTGCTTCTTGATTTAAATATGCCTAATGTTGATGGATTTAAAGTTCTTGAATTTATGAAGCAAAATAATTTGTTTAACACAATACCTGTTTCGATTATAACCGGTAATGATAATCGCGAAATTGATTTAGATGCTTTTCAATATCCAATTGTTGACATTCTTAAAAAACCATTTACTGAAGATGCTGTAAAAAGAATTTTAGATAAAACCTTAATTTAAAAAGTGATTTTATCACTTTTTTTTAATTTTATAAAAAAAGCGACTGACTTCGACAACTATAGACAATATGTAGCGTAAATTGACAATTCATTTTCTAGTATATTGACGCTTTTTATAATATAATGATTTTGACGTGCAGTATAGAGAGGAATAAAATGGAAAAACAAATACGCGTTTTTATGGTTGATGACAACCAAACAGTTGTTAAAGCAGTAGAAGAGTATTTTAGTAGTCACGTTAGTATCAAAGTAGTAGGAAAAGCAAATGATGGAGAGGAAGCTTTAGAAAAACTTATTTCGGAAAAAGATGATTATGACATTATTGTTATGGATCTTATTATTCCTAAAATGGATGGTTTAAGTGTTTTAGAAGAACTGAAGAAAAGAAGAATTGATAAAAAAAGCATCATTATTACAGCAATGAATAATTTAGATGTCATTAGAAAATCAGTTGAAGTAGGAGTAAGTTATTATATGTTAAAGCCATTTAAACAGGAAGCTTTAGAAAGTCATATAACTAATGCAATGAGTAAAAGTAGTGATGATATGATAATAAGTAATAAAGATTTAAAGCAAGCAATTACAACACTTCTTCATTCACTAGGAATACCGTCACATATTAAAGGATATATGTATATTAGAGATGGTGTCGGGCTTATGTATAATGATCCCAGTATGATTGGGGCTATTACTAAAGAGTTATATCCTGAAATAGCTGAAAGATATGATACTACAACAAGCAGAGTTGAAAGAGCAATACGTCATGCTATTGAAGTTAGCTGGTCTAGAGGAGATTATGATTTAATGGAAGAGATTTTTGGTCATTCTGTTGATTATGATCGGGCAAAACCAACTAATTCTGAGTTTATCGCAACTCTTGCAGATAAGTTAAGATTAGAAAGAATCGATGAATAGATTTTAAATATTATCCTCATTATAAACATATAATTTATAAGGAGGATTTTTTGATGGATAAATGCTATAACAAGACAGTAACAAAAATATTAAAGGATGCTGAGTCAGAAATGATTAGTTTAAAACACCCCTATGTCGGTACTGAGCATCTTTTATTATCACTTTTAAAAAAAGAAAAAATTAAAAAGATATGTTATAAATTTAATTTAACTTATACTAATTTTAGAACTTGTTTAATTAAAATTATTGGTGAATCTAGTAAAATAAGTGAAGTTATTTTATACACACCTCTTCTTAAACAAGTCATCGAAACAGCTTATAATAAATCTTATCATAATAATGAAGATATGGATGATTTATATCTTTTTTCAGCACTATTTAATGAAACGGATGGCATTGCCCTGAGAATAGTTGATAACATGGGAGTATCAATTAGAGAAGTAACAAAAGAAATAAATAAGCCGGTTTTTGCAACCGAACTCGGGACTAATTTAAATGAAAAAAATAGTGATGATAAAATTATCTTAAGAGAAAAAGAACTTGATGAAATTATGCAAATACTACTTCGAAGAAATAAAAACAATCCCTTATTAATTGGGAAGGCAGGAGTTGGCAAAACTGCTATAGTTGAAGAACTGGCAAGAATGATAAAAAAAGGGCGTGTACCTAATAAACTAAAAAACAAACAAATAATTTTAATTAATACAGCATCATTAATAGCCGGAACTAAATATCGAGGTGAATTTGAAGAAAGAGTTAATAATTTAATAAAAGAGGTTATTAATCATAAAAATATAATCTTGTTTATTGATGAAATTCATAATATTGTTAAAACAGGAGCAAGTGATGGTTCAATAGATGCAGCCAATCTTTTAAAACCTTATTTAGCAAGAGGAGACGTGTCAATAATTGGTGCTGCTACAACTAGTGAATATAATGAATATATAAAAAAAGATACAGCTTTAACAAGAAGATTTGCGCCAATTATTATAAATGAACCATCACTTGAGGATATGAAGAAAATACTTTCCAAAGTAAAAAATAATTTTGAAGAACATTATAATTTAAAGATACCTATTAAAACAATTAATTCTTTAATAAAAGAATGTGCTACTTATTTACCTAATTTATATAACCCTGATAAATGTATAGATATTCTTGATACAGCATGCTCTAAAAAAATATTAGATAACTATCAAAATACTAGTAAAATTATAACTATTAATGAAGATGATATTCATAATATTATTGCAGTAAGAACTAATCTAGGATGCCTTAATTATGACAAATTAGAAAAAATTAAAGAAGAACTTTACACTAAATATAATGACCAAATAATTAAAAATATAATAAATATTATTAAAGATGATAAACCAAATAAATATATGGTTTTAAATGGAAGTGAAAAAACTAAAAAAGAAGATGTTATCAAATATTTAGCCAGCTCTTTAAATATTCATTTAATAAATATTGACTGTGAAGATTATAATGATGAATACAGTCTAAATAAACTTTTAGGAAGTAATTATTTATATGATGAAATTAGTGAGTATCCTTTTTCAATTATTATGTTTAATAATTATAATTTAGCTGGAAAAATACTTAATAATTTGATAAATACTATGACTCATCGTGGATATATATCTAATAATAAAAATGAAAAAGTGTTGCTTAGTCACGCAATTATATTTTTATTAAATAATGAAAATAATAGTCAAATAGGTTTTAATCATGATAATAAACTTTTATTTACTCCTTAAAAATGATAAAATGTCATTGTGGAGGTAATAAATGAAGATATATAATACATTAACAAGGAAAATTGAAGAATTTATTCCAATTGAAGAGGGTAAAGTTAAGTTTTATACATGTGGTCCAACTGTTTATAGTGCTGCTCATATTGGTAATATGAGAAATTATATTGGCCATGATGTTTTAGATAAAACTTTAAGATATATAGGTTATGATGTAACTAGAATCATGAATATTACTGATGTTGGACATTTAACTAATGATTCTGATTATGGTAATGATAAGATGGTAGAAAGTGCTAAAAAAGAAAATAAAAGTGTTATGGATATTGCTAGATATTATACTGACCGATTTTTTATTGATTTTGATTTAGTTAATAATAAAGTACCAGAAATAGTATCACCTGCAACTAATCATATAGAGGATTATATCCATATTATTAAAACTTTAATAGAAAAAAATTATGCGTATGAATCTAGTGGCAATGTCTATTTTGATACATCTAAATTAACCAATTATTATCAGCTAACTAATCATAAAGAAGATGAAATGATTATTGGGTCTCGTGAAGGAGTGGAAGAAGATTTAAGCAAAAAGAATAAAGCCGACTTTGTTTTATGGTTTACAAAATCAAAATTTGATAATCAAGAATTAAAATGGGAATCACCATGGGGAACTGGTTATCCAGGTTGGCATATTGAATGTAGTGGAATTTGCCTTCATTATGCAGGTAGCGCACTTGATATTCATGGTGGAGGAGTTGACAATATATTTCCTCATCATACAAATGAAATAGCGCAAAGCGAAGCATATCTAGGCCGTAAGTGGTGTAATTACTGGGTTCATAATGAGCATTTGCTTGTTGAAACTGGTAAAATGTGTAAAAGTGATGGAGCATTCTTAACAGTATCTTTGCTTAAAGAAAAAGGTTATGATCCCCTAAGTTATAGATATATGTGCTTAAACAGCCATTATCGAAAGCAACTACTTTTTAGTTATTCATCATTAAATAGTTCTGAGCAAGCATATAAAAAACTTAAAAATAAGATATCTTTGCTTAAAGATGAAGGAAATCTTGATGAGGATGCCTTTGGATTTTATAATCAGAAATTTATTGACCATTTAGAAGATGATATTAATACAGCAAATGCTATAACTTTAGTTTATGATTTATTAAAAAATGAGCTAATAAATGGCCATACTAAGCTAGAACTAATTAGAAACTTTGATAAGGTTTTAAGTTTAGATTTACTTAAAAAAGAAAGCAAAAGAGAAGATCATGATATAATAATGGCTCTGATAAAATCTAGAGACAATGCTAAGAAAAGAAAAGATTATGAATTAGCTGACTCAATTAGGAAAGATTTATTTGATAAAGGAATTGTTTTGGTTGATACTAAAGAAGGTACAACCTATAAGAAAGTAGGAATATAATGGATAATTTAGGTTTATTTTTATTAATTTTAGTTATTCCCTTGATTGCGCAACTTTATGTTACCTCGTCATATAACAAACATAAAAAAGTAAAAAATAGTAGAAAATTAACAGGATATGATATAGCAAGAAAGATTTTAGATGAAAATGGTTTAAAAGAAATGTATGTTGTTGAAACAAAAGGGACGATGAGTGACCACTATGATTCATCTAGAAAAATAATTAGATTATCAAGTGAAGTTTATAAAGGAACAAGCATTGCATCAAGTGCGATTGCCGCTCATGAATGTGGGCATGCTATTCAAGACAAAGAAGGTTATTCTTTTATGAGAATAAGAAGTTTTATTTTTCCTATTGTTAGTTTAGGAACAAAACTAGCCTATATAATTTTATTTATTGGCCTTATTCTATCATCACTAGGATTAATTTATCTAGCAATTGCCTTTGTTTCATTGGGGCTGCTTTTTCAGTTAATTACTTTACCTGTTGAATTTAACGCATCAACTAGAGCTAAAAAAGAATTAACGAAATATAATCTTGTTAACAATGAAGAACATGATATGGCAGAGACAATGTTAAGAGCAGCGGCCCTTACTTATGTAGCTGGAGTTCTGGCTAGTGCTTTAGAAGTTTTGCGTTTGCTTTTGATTTTTGCAAACCGTGATTAAAAAAACCTCGAGTGGAGGTTTTTTTTAATCGTTTTTACTTTTTAGTTCAAATAAGACATCACGAAGTTCCATTGCTCTTTCAAAGTCTAATTCTTTAGCTGCATTTTTCATTTCTCGCTCTAAACTTAAAATAAGATCTTTTTCTTCTTTTTTAGAAAGTTTTTCTGGTTTTTCTTCCATAACTTCATTAGAAATTAATTCTCTTACTTCTTTAATAATAGTTTTTGGAGTAATACCATGTTTTAAATTATAATCTTCTTGAATTTTTCTTCTTCTTTCAGTCTCACTAATAGCGTTTTTCATCGCTGGGCTTATTTTATCTGCGTACATAATCACGTGACCTTTTTTGTTTCGGGCAGCTCTGCCAATTGTTTGAATTAGGCTTCTTTCGCTTCTAAGAAATCCTTGTTTATCGGCGTCCATAATTGCGATTAAACTTACCTCCGGAATATCAAGACCTTCACGGAGTAAATTTATTCCCACAATACAATCATATTTTCCAATTCTTAAATCTCTGATTATTTTTAATCTTTCAAAAGTTTTTACTTCACTATGAAGATAGGCAACTTTCATATTTAAGCTTTTTAAATAATTAGTTAATTCTTCAGCCATTCTAATTGTTAGTGTTGTAATTAATACTCTTTCATTAAGTTTAACTCTTTTATTGATTTCATGAATTAGATCATCAATTTGACCTTCAGTTTTTTTAATTTCAATAGTTGGATCAAGTAATCCGGTTGGTCTAATTATACTTTCAACAACCTGGTTATCAACCAGTTCTAGTTCATAATCACTAGGAGTTGCTGAAACATAGATTGCTTGATTTATTTTATTATTAAATTCATCAAACTTAAGTGGGCGGTTGTCAAGAGCACTTGGTAGTCTAAAACCGTAATCAACTAAAGTTTGTTTGCGAGCTCTGTCGCCATTATACATCGCTCTTACTTGAGGAAGCATAACGTGAGATTCATCTACTACAAGCAGGAAATCATTTGGGAAAAAATCAATTAAAGTACTAGGCGTTTCTCCTTCATCTCGAAGTGCTAAATGTCTAGCATAGTTTTCAACACCATTACAAAAACCTGTTTCTTTAAGCATCTCAATATCATATTTAACTCTTTCACGAAGTCTTTGTTCTTCGATTAATTTACCTTTTTCTTCAAAGTATTTTAAACGGACATCAGTTTCTGCTTCAATTCTTTTGATTGCTTCAAGCATTTTTTTATCGCTTGTAACAAAGTGACTAGCTGGATGAATACTAATATTTTTAATGTTTTGAATTATTGCTCCAGTTAAAATATCAAACTCACTTATTCTATCAATAAGATTCCCAAAAAGTTCAACTCTAATTCCGTTTTTCCTACCGCTTGCTGGCACTATGTCAATTACATCACCATTAGCTCTAAAAGTTCCGCGATGAAAATCTAGTTGATTTCTTTCATATGTCATAGAAACTAATCTATCTATTATCTCATTCCTTCTTATTTTATCGCCAATTGATAAAACAAGCATATTATTTTTATATTCTTCTGGCTCCCCAATTCCATAAATACAAGAAACTGATGCAACGACAATTACATCTTTATTATTTATCAGCGCGCTTGTTGCTCCATGTCTTAACTCATCTATCTCATCATTAATACTAGAATCTTTTTCAATATAAGTATCACTTGAGGGAACATATGCCTCTGGTTGATAATAATCGTAATAAGAAACAAAATATTCAACTTTATTTTCAGGAAACAATTCTTTGAATTCCGAATAGAGTTGCCCTGCAAGGGTTTTATTATGAGCAAGAACTAGTGTAGGTTTCTGAACTTTTTCAATAACATTAGCAATTATAAAGGTTTTACCAGTACCAGTTGCTCCAAGTAAAACTTGGTGTTTTTTATTACTATTTATTCCTGCAACTAATTTTTCGATTGCTTCTGGTTGATCCCCAGAAGGTTTATAATTTGATTTTACTTTAAACATAAACACCTCCTTATACTTATATTATGATAATTATTTGTCAACAAATTAATGTTTATTTTTTATCTACAACTATTAATGGAACTAATATCTCAAAATCAGTTATCCCGGCATGCATTCCTTTAAAAGAAGTAGAACTATAATCATCAACAATCGCCTTATCTGATATTGCAACCGCTAGATAATCACCTAAACATGATTCGAAACTTTTATGGGGATTTCCATCACCAAATAGTTTTTGTTCTATTACTTCTTGTTTTGAAAACAAAATAAAATCATCACTAAATAATTTATTAAATTCTTCCTTAAATTTATCGACCATTTCTTTTTTAACAAAAAAGTTAGTCGCTCTTGGTTCAATTGATGTTTTTCTAAATAACATATTTTTTAAAACAGGATAATCTTCTAAAACAATATAGCCTTTTATTGTTATGTGTCCATGATCGGCTGTAATTATTATTAGAGTATCTTCTAGTTTTTTGCATAATTTTTCGGTTTTATCATCTAAATTTTTTATTAGTTTAATAACTTCATTATCTTTTGGACTTAATTGATGCATTAAATTATCGGGTTCATTACAATAAGCATAAATAAATTTTTTTTCACTTAAGCTACAAAGCTCTATTATTTTTTCATACATTTCATCAATATTATTTTGATTATAGTATATACCATCAAAAGGCGAAATACAGTAAGCTTTTGCTTTTTTAGTATTATTTATTAGTTCTAATATTGTAGTATAAGGAAATTCATTTTTTGAAACATTATAATTAGCAACTTGAATATCAGTATCTTTAATAACATTCCAGTACATCGTAACTATCTCATTAACAGACTTTATATAATTGTTCCATCCCAGCCAGCAGTGTTCCGCAGGTGTTAGCCCTGTAATAATTGATGTTGTAGCAGCAGTGGTTGTTGCCGGAAAGACCGAGGTTATATCAACTATCTTATTTTGATCTAAAAAAGAGCCTTTTTCTATAAGATTATTTCCAAGACCATCATATAAAATAATAATTACGTTTTTATAATTATTTTCTAAATATTTATCAAGTTGGTATAAAGTATTATGATAAGTTTGAATTCCATAATATTTCAAAATTGAATTACTTAAATTAACTAAACAATTATTATAATTTTGGGCTATTTTTTTCATTTTTCTCACCTATATAATAGTATTATACACTATTTATACTATAAAAAAACAAGTTTATTTACACTTGCTTTCTAATTAGTCTTCTTCATCTTCATCATCTACATCATCTACATCATCATCATTTGCCATTTTGTATTCCATAAATTCACTAGCACTTTCTAGTGCTTCATCAAAAATGCTCATTAATAAACCTCCTTTCTTATATATTAGCTATAAAATAGGCATAATATTCATCAAAAGTAATTTCTAAATTTTTGATTTTTTCGGCAACTTCTTTTCCAACGTACCTATAATGCCATGGTTCATAAGAATAGCCAGTTATTTTTTCTTTATCCTCAGGATATCTTAAAATAAAGCCAAAACTATAACAATTTTCTTTCATCCATAAAAAGCTTTCGGTTTCACCAAACTTATCGTTGATATCATAAAAGTCAGCAACATCAATAGCATATCCAGTTTGATGTTCAGAGTAGCCAGCTCTTGCAGCATAAGCATCTGCTTGTCTTGTCCCATATAAAGATTTTCTAGATTCCCATACTTCTTTTTGAGAATTATAATCTCGATATGAGGAATTAATTAAAATGGTATGTCCTGCGATCTTTGCTTCTTCGGCTAAATTTCTAAATGCCACGAGGACTTCTTCATTAATTTTATTTCCTTCATATGCATAAGTAGAAGGAATTGTAGTAATTGCCTTGGGTTCATAATCTTCTTCTAAGTAATTGTATTTATTAACAAGCATTAACTCGTAATCTTCTAAACTTGCTTTTTTAGTATCTTCATAGTACTCGCGATCCCGATTAACATTGACCATTGCGACTATTTTAGTTAAGTTTTTAGAATCATCTTTATTAATAAAGTCAAGATATCTTTCTAAATTACTAAATATAAAATATTTTTCGGTAACTAATTTAGATATATTACTGTTATAAACAAGTCCTAAAATATTATTTAATTCTTTATCATTTAAATTATCAATTAAAATTTTAGATTCATCTATTGAATAATTAATCTCTAATAATTTATATTCATATGTTTGTTTATATAAATATTCGTTATAAAATTTAATTCCTAAAATACTCAGTAATACTAAAATAATTATCAAAATCATTCCTCGTTTTACTGATTTTTTCACCTTTTGTTTTTTTGCCATTTTGAACACATCCTTATAACTTATTATATCATGGATAAAAACGAAAATAAGCTTTTAAATATGAAATTGGTTAGATTTTACAATTTAGAAGTAATTGCTTATAAATGAATCTTTTGTATCTCTAATTTTATGTTTTAAGTTATTCGCTCCACAGATATTTTGGCTTGTTCTTACTTGGAAACACCACCATTTGTTGCATAAAATTTGACTTTTATTCCCATAATATGATAGAATAAAACTCGTTCGTCTGGGGAGGGGAACAAAAATGAAAAGTAAAGTATCTTCACCGAAGATATTAAACATTGTACTCTGTGTTGTAATATTGTTAATATTTGTACTGACAATTGGAACTAGAATTAATGCTGAGGTATTAACTGATAATACCTCTGAGGTGATACCCCTCAGTATTGAGATAGGGTATGCTTATCAAGATTTTGATTATAAACTATTAAATCAGCTAGAACAATCTGAAGACGAAATAGAACCGATAGTTTTAGATTTAAATTATTATTTAAATGAATATGAAATGACAATAAAATTCTTTGCAAAAACCTTTGATTATAATTATGACGACATAATTCAGGACTTAAAAGAAAGAGAATTAGATAATCCTATTTTTGAATATACAAATATTGGTTATTTAAAAGAGAGTGATAATCTAAAAACATTTCCGAACTTTGAATATGGTTTAATAAAATATTTTATGAACTTAAATGAAATAAATACTGTTCAAAGAAATGTAATATATAAGCCATACACAGGCAATGCTGATTATGTTGAAAAGTTAATCGGATATTATAGCACGATATATGAGAATGTTGATAAAACAGTATTATTAAGTATTGGTGCTGCTGAATCTGGTTATTATAAGGTAAAGTTTATGCTTAAATATAATAATGTCTATGGTGGAATGAGTAAAAGAGGCCTTATTAAACATAATAATATTGAGCAAGGCGTTTTAAGTTATGTAAGACTGATGTCAAGTAATTATTATGGTAAAGGTTTAACAACATTAGAATCTATTGGCAGAGTTTACTGTCCAGTATATATAAATGGCGTTAAAGAGGCAAGCGGTCACTGGATTAATCTAGTAAATAGTGCTAAGGAAAAATATACAAATTATACAGATACAATCACAATTAAAAGTTTAATTAACAATATAGAAGAGGTTTAGCCTCTTTTTTTGTCAAAAAAATTGTAATAAGTACGAATATCATTTATAATCAAAATAGGTGGTAAATTATGAGAAAAGACAAAATAAATTATTATTTAGATATAGCAGAGTCAGTGGGAGAAAGATCTACTTGTTTAAGAAGAAAGTTTGGCGCCATAATAATAAAAAATGATGAAATCATTGCAACTGGATATAATGGGGCTCCTAGAGGAAGAAAAAACTGTGATGATTTAGGATACTGCATGCGAGATAAACTAAATATCCCCCGCGGAGAAAGATAT
Source organism: Bacilli bacterium (assembly GCA_028703035.1). Lineage (GTDB taxonomy): Bacteria > Bacillota_I > Bacilli_A > RF39 > UBA660 > DUUS01. The sequence goes on from JAQVNR010000005.1 coordinate 16,685, forward strand.
GAAATGTGTAGAAGTGTTCATGCTGAGCAAAACGCAATAATAAGTGTGGCCAGAAAAGATATGATTGGTTCTACGTTATATATGACTGGCATGAATGTTAAAACAAATGAAATCGAACCCCATAGTACTTCATGTATGATGTGCAAAAGATTAATCATTAATGCTGGTATTAAAGAAGTAATAGTTAGAGAACCTAATAATAAACATACTATTTATCAAGTAGAAGATTGGATAAATGATGATGACTCATTAAAAGGAGAATTTGGCTATTAATTAAATTATAAAACTTGTCAAGAACTTTACATAATTAATTAAATTGATTTGAATAAAATATTCTTTTTATTTATACTTTATATATAAGGTGAATTGTGAGATAAAAAATGTTTGTTCATATTACAGCTGGATTTGGAGATGTCGGTTTTGATGGTACTTGGACTTTAGAAATTGCCTGCATTGAGCCTTTAAAGATTTATCCTAATACTAAAGTATGTCAAATTAGTTTCCATTCAGTTGATGGAGAAAAAAATTTATATAAAAGTGACAAATATCAAGGACAAAAATCAGTTAGAGAAAGTAAACTATATAAAGAATTTAATTAGTTTTCTTTAAAGAGAGAAGTTGTAATTAATGAAATTATTAAGAGAAATGAATGTTAAAAATAAAACAGTTATTTTAAGATGCGATTTTAATGTGCCAATAAAAGATGGGTATATTTTAAATAATGATAAAATACTTGCTTCTTTAAAAACGATTAATTATTTACTAAGTCAAAATTCTAAAATAATAATTATGAGTCATTTAGGTAAGATTAAAATT
>JAQVNR010000005.1:22500-31910 GCA_028703035.1 Bacilli bacterium
TTTGCAGAATGAGCCGGCGAGTTACGGTATAGTGCAAGGTTAAGCGCGTTGATGCGTGGAGCCGAAGCGAAAGCGAGTCTTAATAGGGCGCTTTAGTACTATGCTGTAGACCCGAAACCAAGCGATCTAGCCATGAGCAGGTTGAAGTAAGGGTGAAACCTTATGGAGGACCGAACCAGGAGACGTTGTAAAGTCTTTGGATGACTTGTGGCTAGTGGTGAAATTCCAATCGAGCTTGGAGATAGCTGGTTCTCCCCGAAATAGGTTTAGGCCTAGCCTTCTATTATTGCATCCTGGAGGTAGAGCACTGAATATACAATGGCCCCATCTAGGGGTACTGAGTGTAATCAATCTCCGAATGCCAGGATATGTAGATAGAGGAGTCAGTGTGTGGGTGATAAGTCCATACGCGAGAGAAAAACAATTCAGATCGTCAGCTAAGGTCCCAAAATATATGTTAAGTGGAAAAGGATGTTGGATCGCACGAACAGCTAGGAGGTTGGCTTAGAAGCAGCCATCCTTTAAAGAGTGCGTAATAGCTCACTAGTCGAGTGGTCCAGCGCCGAAAATGTACCGGGGCTAAACATATTACCGAAGCTACGGGCTTATACTTTTGTATAAGCGGTAGGGGAGCGTTCTAAGTGCGTTGAAGATAGACCGTGAGGACTATTGGAGCGCTTAGAAGTGAGAATGCCGGTGTGAGTAACGTAAGGAAGGTGAGAATCCTTCCCACCGATTGACCAAGGATTCCAGGGTAAAGTTCGTCTTCCCTGGGTTAGTCAGGACCTAAGGCGAGGCCGAGAGGCGTAGTCGATGGATAACGGGTTTATATTCCCGTACTATGTATATGACTGATGGAGTGACGGAGAAAGCTAAGAAGGGCCAATTATTGGATTTTGGTCTAAGTGCTTAGGTTAATGCGCTAGAAAATCTGCGACATTACATAAACCGAAACATGATGGCGAAGGAACCCGTAAGGGAACCGAAGCCTTCTGACGCTATGCTTCCAAGAAAAACTTCTAAAGATATCATATATATACCTGTACCGAAAACCAACACAGGCGGTCAAGAAGAGAATTCTAAGGTGAGCGAGAGAACTATGGTTAAGGAACTCGGCAAAATGACCCCGTAACTTCGGGATAAGGGGTGGTTTCTTTTAGAAACCCACAGTAAAGAGTCCCAGGCAACTGTTTACCAAAAACACAGGTCTCTGCTAAAGCGTAAGCTGAAGTATAGGGGCTGACGCCTGCCCAGTGCTGGAAGGTTAAGATGATTTGTTAGCTGGACTAAAAGTCGATAACAGCGAAGCTTTGATTTGAAGCCCCAGTGAACGGCGGCCGTAACTATAACGGTCCTAAGGTAGCGAAATTCCTTGTCAGGTAAAATAGAACTTGCCTGAATAGCGTGGCAACATGCTATAAGCAATCCAACTCATAACGGTGAAGCCTTAAATTATGGTCGTAATTTGTGGTAATACCGTGGCAACCTTATGTAATTATACATTTGGAGCCGTAACGACTGATCCGAAAGGAGAGGTGTATATGAAAAATGCACAAAACGTTGGCTCTCAGTTTCCAAAAATAACATCTACGGAGTTTTCATGGTATATTACTGGCTTTGTTGATGGTGAAGGATATTTTTCAATAGATTTTGTTAAACGCGAAAAGATGCGTTCTGGTTTAGAAATCAGACCCAGCTTTAGCATAGGACAAAACAGAAAAAGTCTAGATGTTTTGAAATTAATTCAGAACTATTTCGGATGTGGTGCGATTCGCTTTTCAAAAAAAGATCAACTTTATAAATATGAAGTTAGGTCTATAAAAGATTTGAAAACGAAAATTATCCCCCATTTTAAGAAATATCCATTGCAAACAAGTAAACAAAATGATTTCCTCAAGTTCGAGTATATATGTGATTTAATATCATCTTCTAAACATCTTAATAAAGAATATTTAGAAGAAATTATTAAACTTGCTTATACTATGAATTCAAGTGGAAAACATAAATATACTTATGAAGATCTTCTAAGGATTGTTAAACTGAGATGAAAGTATAGTCTGATCTGTAGTGAAAACTACAGTTAACAAAAAAATGAAGTTCTGACCCGCACGAAAGGCGCAATGATCTGGGAGCTGTCTCAACCATAGACTCGGTGAAATCTTAATACCTGTGAAAATGCAGGTTACCCGCGACAGGACGGAAAGACCCCATGGAGCTTTACTGTAACTTGATATTGAAGTTAGGTGATGTATGTAGAGGATAGGTGGAAGGCTTTGATATATGGACGCCAGTTCATATGGAGCCACCCTTGGAATACCACCCTTATATTTCTTAATTTCTAACTCACAGCCATTATCTGGCTGGAGGACAGTGTCTGGTGGGCAGTTTGACTGGGGCGGTCGCCTCCTAAAGAGTAACGGAGGCGCCCAAAGGTTCCCTCAGAATGGTTGGAAATCATTCAAAGAGTGTAATGGCATAAGGGAGCTTAACTGCGAGACCTACAAGTCGAGCAGATGCGAAAGCAGGGCATAGTGATCAGGCGGTTGAAAATGGAATTGCCGTCGCTTAACGGATAAAAGTTACCCTGGGGATAACAGGCTGATACCACCCAATAGTTCACATAGACGGTGGTGATTGGCACCTCGATGTCGGCTCGTCACATCCTGGAGGCGGAATCGCTTCCAAGGGTTGGGCTGTTCGCCCATTAAAGTGGCACGCGAGCTGGGTTCAGAACGTCGTGAGACAGTTCGGTCTCTATCCGTCGTGGGCGCAGGAAAATTGAGGAGAACTAATCCTAGTACGAGAGGACCGGATTGGACATACCTCTGGTGTATCTGTTGTAACGCCAGTTGCAGTGCAGAGTAGCTATGTATGGAAAGGATAATCGCTGAAAGCATCTAAGAGAGAAGCCCCCTTCAAGATGAATTTTCCCATATTTTTAATAGTAAGATCCCTTGTAGACTACGAGGTTGATAGGCTAGAGCTGGAATCATAGTGATATGTTGAGGTGACTAGTACTAATAGATCGAGGATTTAATCATTTATTTATATTAAATTGATTGATGAATACATTATCTTGTTTTTAAAGGACAAAATCCTTTTTATTGGTGATGATAGCTAAGTGGATACACCTCTTCCCATCTCGAACAGAGAAGTTAAGCACTTATACGCCGACGATAGCTCATGTTAGTGAAAATAGGTAGTTGCCAATATTTTTTTTTTGCAAATTTTTATTTCAGGCGGATTATCTGGGTTTTAATCTATAAATTTTAATTAAGAAAAAGCAGATATTAAATTATTATTAGTGTCTATATATAGTAAAGTGTTGTAAAAGCTATTGACATTATTTTCTTTGAAAACATGGTTATTTAAACTTTTATCTAAAAAAAGAAATAAAACAAAGCAAAATTTGTTTTTTTTTGTTATGATGAATATGGTAAGAGGTAATGGATATGAAAATAGGATTTGATAATGACAAGTATGTCAAAATTCAAAGTAAAAAAATTAAAGAAAGAATTAAACTTTTTGATAAGTTATACCTTGAAGTTGGAGGCAAACTTTTTTTAGATACTCACGCATCAAGAGTGCTTCCTGGCTTTAAAGCAGATGTTAAAGTTGAGGTTTTAGAGCAATTTAAAAATGATATGGAAATAGTATTCTGTATTAATGCTGGTGATATTTCTAAAAATAAAACCAGATCAGAATATGGAATTACTTATGATATGGAAATGCTTAACTTAATTAATATTTCCCAAAAAAAAGGTTTCCTTGTTAATAGTGTAGTCATTACTTTATATAATAATCAAACTGAAGTAGATCTTTTTATTGAAAAATTAGAAAGACATAATATTAAAACATATATTCACACTCCTACTAAGGGTTATCCAACTGATATTGATATAATTGTAAGTGAAGATGGCTATGGCGCTAACCCTTATATTGAAACTACTAAAAAATTAGTACTTATTAATGCTCCAGGATCAAGTTCTGGTAAACTTGCAACTTGTTTAAGCCAGCTTTATTATGAACATAAGCGGGGAGTAAACGCCGGCTATGCTAAGTATGAAACATTTCCTGTTTGGAATTTACCGCTTAAACATCCAATAAACTTAGCATATGAATCAGCAACAGCTGATCGAAAAGATGTTAACATGATAGATTCATTTCATTTAGAAAAATATGGCGTCCAAGCTGTTAATTATAACCGGGATATCGAAACTTTTCCAATTTTGAAAAATATTTTAAACAAAATATCTAATGAAGAAATATATCATTCTCCAACGGATATGGGAGTAAATACTATTGCCGAGGCTATAATAGATAATAAGTTAGTTGAAGAAGCTTCTAAAAAAGAAATAGTAAGAAGATATTATCAAGAAGAGGCGAGTTATAAATTAGGAAATACTGAGAATGAAAGTGTCCAAAGAATTAAACTTTTACTAAATGAACTTAATATTGATAAAAACTATTTAAAAGTAGTAAGTCCAGCTCTAAAGAAATCTAAAAAGAGTGAAAAACACGCAATGGCCTTAGAACTCTCAAGTGGTAAAATCGTAACTGGCAGAGAAACAGAATTATTATCATCAGCTAGTAGTTTAATAATAAATGTAATGAAAGTTTTAACTAGAATACCTGATGAGATAAATTTACTTTCTCCATCAGTACTTGAACCTATTATCAAACTACGTAAAAGTGAGCAACCATTATCTTTGCAAGAGGTTTTAGTTGCGCTTTCAATATGCTCTGTTACAAATCCAATAATTGAAAAAGCTTTACAAAAAATAGATAAATTAGATGGCTGTGATGTCCACTCAACCTACATTGTTCAAAATGGTGATCTTAAAACATTAAAAAGTTTAGGAGTTTACTTGACAACTCAACCAGTATTTTACTCAAATGAGCTTTTTTAGGTTTACTAAAGTAGATAATTTATATATAATAATTATAGGGTGAGATAGAAATGGATTATAGATATATTTCTAAAAGTATTGAAGATACGATGGAATTAGCAGAAAATATTGAATCTGAAAAGTTCCCAGGAATGGTCGTTTGTTTAATTGGCGAACTCGGAAGTGGTAAAACAGTTTTTGTTAAAGGTTTTGCTAAATCACTAGGAATCGAAGAAACAATCACTAGTCCAACATTTACTTTAATCAAAGAATACACTAATAGTGAAATGCCTTTATATCATATGGATGTCTATCGTTTAGATGGCGATGCTAAAACACTTGGTCTTGATGATTATTTTAATCATGATGCTGTTTGTATGATTGAATGGGCAGATTTAATAACTGATTATTTACCAAAAGAAAGACTAGAAATTAAATTTAAAATAGTTGCTGAAAATACTCGAGTTTTAATATTAAAACCATACGGTGATAAATACGAAGACTTAGTAAATTCTGTCCTATAACCTCAAACAAGGTTTTTTCAAATTAGTTCGATTCATCGAACTTAACTTGCTTTTTAATGTTTTTTTAATATATAATTATTAAAAGGAGAAAATATGATAAAGAGAAAAATACTTATCTTTAATAAGACTATTTTATGAAGTGGACTTAATAAAAGTAATAATAGGATTAAGGAGATCTTTTAGGTTTAGGAAAATTTATGAGTTATAATTTAAAATCTCAAAAAGGAGCTTATTTAGAAAACATAATTTATAATGATTTAATTAATCGAGGATATGATGTTGTCATTGGTAATTTAGAACAAGGAGAAATTGATTTTATTGCAACATATTTTGAAAAAAAATTTATATTAAAGTTACCTATTTATTATCTGATGATATAGTAGATAGAGAATTTGGAGTATTTAAAAAAATTGAAGATAATTATCCTAAATATGTTTTATCTGTAGATAAATTAGATTTTTCTCGTGACGGAATTATTCATAAAAATATAATTGACTGGTTATTAGAAGAAATTTGATAGTTAAAACTATTAAATTTCTTTTGTTATTGGTATAATAAAGAAAGTTTGGAAGTGATTTTGTGATTCTTTTTATTAGTACATATAATGAAAAAGTAATAATAGGTATCCTTGAAAAAGATAAATTAATTTTAAAAAAAGAAGTAATCTCTAATAGGAGTCATAGTTTAACCTTAGTACCAACTATCGATGCGATTATAAAAGAAGTAAATATTACTTTAAAAGATCTTCAAGAAATAATTGTTATAAATGGTCCTGGTTCATTTACTGGAGTAAGACTCGGAGTAACAGTTGCTAAAACACTAGCTTATACCCTTAAAATAAATATTAAAACTATTACTAGTATAGAAGCTATTTCATTAAGTGATAATTCTCCTAAAAAAATAGTAATAGTAGCGGATAATAAAGGCAAATATTTAGGAGTATTTGAAAATAATAAATTAATTAATAAAATTATTTATTTAAGTAATACAGAATATCATTTCTTTATAAAAGACTATCGAGCTTATAAAATAATAAGCGATAATTTAGATCTAGAAAAAATAGTAAAATATTTAAAAAACATTAAGAATATTAATCCTCATCTAGTAAATCCAATTTATATTAAGAAAATAGAGGCTTTAAATGGTAAGTAAATATAGTAAAGAAGATATTCCAGAAATAGAGACTTTAGGACTTTTAATAAATCCTAAATTTAAAGAATTATTTCATCTTAATAATCTAAATAAAAATGAAGAAATATATATTTTTAAAAATGATAATTTAGTTTTAGGATTTTTACATATTTTAAATTTAGATAAAATAGAAATATTAAACCTAGTAGTTGATCCTTCATCACGAAGAGAAGGAATCTCTTCTCTTCTTTTAGATTATTTATTTAGTGAAATAAATAAAATAACTATTTTAGAAGTAAGAGAGAGTAATATAGATGCTATAAATTTATATCATAATTTTAACTTTAGAGAAATAGCTAGAAGAAAAAAATATTATGGTAATGAAGATGCCATAATTATGGAAAGAAGTAATAAATAATGAAAGATATATATATATTAGGAGTTGAAACTAGTTGTGATGAAACATCCATATCAATTGTTAAAAATGGGCATGTTGATGTTGCAACAACTGTTTTAACACAAATGGATACTCATTCATCATTTGGTGGAGTAGTTCCAGAAATTGCTAGTAGGATGCATACAGAAAATATAACTTTAGTATTAGAAGATTTATTTAATAAAACAGATTTGACTATGAACGATGTAGATGCTGTTGCTGTAACATATGCTCCAGGATTATTAGGTAGTTTGCTAGTTGGACTAGAATTTGCTAAGACACTATCTTTAGTTTATCAAAAACCTTTAATAAAAGTTCATCATCTAGCAGGTCATATATACGCTAATAACTTAGAAGATAAGTTAGAATTTCCCTTACTAGCTTTAATCGTAAGTGGAGGACATACTGAACTTGTTTTAATGGAAGATGATTATAAGTTTAATGTCTTAGGTGCAACACTAGATGATGCAGTAGGAGAGGTCTATGATAAAGTAGCTAAAGTATTAGATCTACCTTATCCAGGCGGACCTAATATTGAAAAATACGCACTAGATGGAAAACCTACATATCTACTGCCTAAATCAGTAGTAAACGATGAACTAAACTTTTCATTTAGTGGTTTAAAAAGTGCGGTTATTAACTTAGTTCATAATGAAAAACAAAAAGGAAATGAAATAAACAAATATAATCTTGCATCTTCATTTCAAACTACTGCTATTGAACAATTAGTACGCAAAACAAAAGATGCAATCATAAAAACAAACTCTAAAAGATTAATTATAGCTGGCGGAGTAAGTGCTAATAAATATTTAAGATGCGAAATGACAAAACTAGCTATTGAGACAAATATAAAATTATCTATACCTAAAATGAAATATTGTACAGATAATGCAACAATGATTGCTGCTGCTGCTTATCCTCTTTACTTAAAAAAAGAATTTTCTGCATATGATATAAATGCTAAAAGTACTGACAAATTATTTACCGATTTTTAACTTTTTTTAAATATCAATTGAAAAAATATAAATAGTATAGTAAGATTAAACTATGGAAAACAATAAAAATAAAAAAAGAATATTTAGATTTTCAGTCTTTTTAGCAATAATAATACCAGTAATATTGTCTCTTTCTTATGCTTATTTTCAAGCGGATATAATAGGAACAGATAATGGAGTAACAGGCAAATCTACTAGCACATTTGATATTGATTTAATAACAGAAAATGATGGCTATATTAATGCATCAGGAGTAAAATTAATATCAGCAGAAAAGATAGCTGAAGAATCTGAAAAAACTAATTTTAAAGTAGTTAGTGGAGATAATAAGCATTTCATAAATTACACATTATCAATAACAAATTTAACAATAAGTTCAAACCTTCAAGTATCAGATTTTAAATGGCAATTATTAAAACAAAATCAAACTGTAACAAGTGGAACATTTAGTGGAATATCTGCTAATAATATGACTTTAGCAACAAACTTAGAAATAGGTGCTAATAGAACAGATAATTATGAATTAAGATTATGGATTGAAGAAACATCTTCAAATCAGAATAATTTAATTGGAGGATCCTTTGGTGGAAAAATCACTTTAACAGCAGAAATGGTTCAAAATCCTTATGAGCCCACTTTATATGATAAAATCCTAGCCCAAGGTGAAGGAGTAGCTGCAATAGAAGCCAAAGAAACACCAGACTTTAGCGTGGTCAATGGAACAAGTGGACTATATGCAACAAAGGATGAATATGGTACATCATATTACTATCGCGGTAAAAAGTCAGAACTAAATAATAATATAATCTGGGGAGGCTTCCAGTGGAAGATAGTAAGAATAAATGGGGATGGCTCAGTAAGATTAATCTATAATGGAACAGAGGCTCAGTTTAATAGCGCTAATAAGATGAATGATACAGGAGCAAATACCCAGATAGAAACAGCAGCATGGAATACAAAATATAATGATGCAAAATACGTAGGTTATATGTATGGAGGCCAAAATGGTGCTGCATCAACTGTTAGACACGGTACAACAAGCGCGGCAGCAACATATAATGAGACAAACTCAAATATAAAAACCGAATTATATAATTGGTATGAATCAAATATAGCGGGAAAATCTTTTGAGAAAGATGTAGTAGATAATTTATTTTGTAATGATAGACAACTTCAGAGTGAAGTTGGTGGAGATGAAACTGGTTCAGGTTATGGGACTTCAAAAACACATTACGCAGCATATTATCGACTTTCTACAAAAAAATCTCCAACTTTAAAATGTGGCTTAAAGAATGATAGATTCACTAAAAATGATACAACAATAGGTAATGGAGCGTTAACCTATCCGATAGGCTTAATAAGCGCAGATGAAACTTCAATGGCAGGATTAGTATATTCCACAAGTAATAATACAAACTATTTATATACAAACCAG
>JAQVNR010000059.1 GCA_028703035.1 Bacilli bacterium
ATGATGGAGCGGCAACAATGGACTGGATGGATCAAGAAAAAGAAAGAGGTATCACAATCACTAGTGCGGCAACAACTGCTCATTGGAATGGATATCGCTTAAATATTATTGATACCCCAGGTCACGTCGATTTTACTATCGAAGTTCAAAGAAGCTTAAGAGTCCTAGACGGTGCTATTACACTGCTAGACGGACAAAACGGTGTTGAACCACAAAGTGAAACTGTTTGGCGTCAAGCAGATGAATTTAAAGTTCCAAGAATGTTTTTTGTAAATAAAATGGACAAGATTGGAGCAGACTTTGCTTACACTTTAGGGACTATAAAGAGTAGATTAGGAGTTAATTCAAAACCTATTCAATGGCCAATTGGTGCTGAAGATGATTTTACTGGATTAATTGATCTAATAACTAAAACAGCTTATAAATTTCAAGGTGATGATCATGAAACTTCAGAAGAAATAGCAATACCAGAAGAATTAGTTAATTTAGTTGAAGAAAAAAGAGTTGAATTAATCGAAGCAGTAGCTGATTTTAATGATGAATTAATGGAAAAGTATTTAGAAGGTGAAGAAGTTTCAATTGAGCTTATTAAAAAAGCAATTCGTAAAGGAACCCTAGATGCTAAATTTTTCCCAGTTATGGTTGGTAGTGCTAAAGCAAATATTGGTATTAAGCTAGCTCTTGATGCTGTGCTTGATTACATGCCGGCACCCACTGATGTAGAAGCTATTGAATGCGTTGATAAAAATGGTGAAGATGTTTTAAGAAATCCAAGTGATAATGAACCATTTACAGCCCTCGCATTTAAAATAGCAGTCGACCCATTTGTTGGAAGTTTAACATTTTTTAGAGTTTACTCGGGAAAGTTAACAGCAGGATCTTATATCGTTAATTCAACAAAAGGAGAAAAAGAAAGAATTGGGAGAATTCTGCAAATGCATGCTAATAATCGTAAAGAGATTACTGAAGTATATACTGGTGAAATAGCAGCAGCTGTAGGATTAAAATTCACAACAACTGCAGATACTCTATGTGATGAGAAAAAACCAGTAGTTATGAAAGGTATGGCTTTTCCTGATCCAGTTATTGATATGGCAATTGAGCCAAAATCAAAAAATGATCAAGATAAAATGGCTCATTCTCTGCAAAGATTATCTGATGAAGATCCAACGTTTAAGTTTAGAACTGATCCAGAAACTGGTCAAACTGTTATTTCTGGAATGGGAGAGCTACACTTAGAAGTTCAAGTTGAAAGATTAAGAAGAGAGTTCTCTGTTGATGTTAATGTTGGAAAACCACAAGTTGCGTACCGTGAAACATTAACATTAGCTGCAGATTGTGAAGGTAAATATATTAAACAATCTGGTGGACGTGGACAGTATGGTCATGTTTGGATTAAGTTTGAACCAAATAGAGATAATGGTTATGAGTTTGTTGATAAAGTTGTTGGCGGAGTAGTTCCAAGAGAATATATTCCTGTAACAGACAAAGGAATTCAAGAAGCAATGGCGGGCGGAATTTTAGCCGGCTATCCAATGGTAGATGTAAAAGCTACATTATTTGAAGGCTCATACCATGATGTTGACTCATCAGAGATGGCATTTAAAATTGCGGCAAGTATGGCTTTGAAAGAAGCGAAAAACAAATGTAAACCAGTACTTCTTGAACCAATCATGAAAGTAGACGTTGTAACACCTGAGGAATATATGGGAAATGTTATGGGAGATATTACATCTCGTCGTGGTAGACCGTTGGGTCAAGAATCACGTGGAAACGCCCTACAAATCAGTGCTATGATGCCACTATCAGAAATGTTTGGGCTCGCAACAAGCCTTCGTAGTAACACTCAAGGAAGAGGTACATTCACACCAATGTTTGATCATTATGATGAAGTACCAAAAAGTATCGCTGAAGAAATAATCAAGAAAAACAGCGTATCTTAATAAATAAGACTTGAATTATATTCAAGAATTAGATAAAATATTGCTAGATAAGAAAATAGGAGGAATTAAAAATGGCAAGACAAAAATTTGATCGTAATAAACCTCATGTTAATATAGGAACAATTGGTCACGTTGACCACGGTAAAACTACTTTAACTGCGGCTATTACAAAATTCTTTGGTGATTTTGTTGCTTATGAAAATATCGATAAAGCACCAGAAGAAAGAGAAAGAGGTATTACAATTAGTACTTCGCACGTTGAGTATGAGACAGAAGCACGTCACTATGCTCACGTAGACTGCCCAGGACATGCTGACTATGTTAAGAACATGATTACAGGTGCTGCGCAAATGGATGGAGCTATCTTAGTAGTTAGCGCATCTGATGGCCCAATGCCACAAACAAGAGAACATATCTTACTTGCTCGCCAAGTAGGAGTTCCAAAAATCGTTGTATTCATGAACAAATGTGACCAAGTAGACGATGCGGAATTATTAGATTTAGTAGAAATGGAAGTAAGAGAATTACTTGCAGAATACAAATTTGATGAAAATGCTCCAGTAATTAGAGGGTCAGCTTTAAAAGCACTAGAAGGCGACGAAAAATATGGAGAAGCTATTAAAGAATTAATGGCAGCAGTTGATGAATATATTGACACTCCAGTTAGAGATACAGACAAACCATTCTTAATGAGTGTTGAAGATGTATTTACAATATCAGGTCGTGGAACAGTTGTTACAGGTCGTGTTGAACGCGGAAAAATCGGACTTAATGAAGAAGTTGAAATAGTCGGACTACGTGATACAAGAAAATCAGTTGTAACTGGCATTGAAATGTTTAGAAAGTCACTTGATTTTGCAACAGCAGGAGATAATGCCGGCTTACTATTACGCGGAATTAACCGTGAAGATATAGAACGTGGACAAGTACTAGCTAAACCAGGAACTGTCAAACCTTTTAAGAAATTTAGGGCAGCTGTTTATATACTAAATAAAGAAGAAGGCGGACGTCATACTCCATTCTTCTCAAACTACAGACCGCAATTTTATTTCCGTACAACTGATGTTACAGGTGTAATTGAACTTCCTCAAGGAGTTGAAATGGTTATGCCTGGTGATAATGTTGATATGACAGTAGAATTAATTAGCCCAGTTGCTCTAGAAGCAGGTACTCAATTCTCAATTCGTGAGGGTGGACGTACTGTTGGTGCTGGTACAGTTGCTGAAATTATAGAATAAACTCCTTGTGAGTTTTTTTTTATGCAATAATTTACATTCTTTTAATAATAATAATTTTAAAAATCTATATTTGTGATAATATATAATTAGAGGCAAAATAAATGAAAGAATCAAAATCAATTTTAAATATAGTCGAAAAATATAATTTATTAATAAGAATTATAGTATTTGTTATAGCCGTGTTTTTCATAGCTGTAAATTATAATTTGATTTTAGCTCCTAATAATCTTGTAATAGGTGGTCTATCTGGACTTGCTATTGTAGTTAAACAACTAACCGGTTTAAGTACTTCAGTATTTATTATAATTTCCACAACCGTAACAACAATAATTGGTTTTTTCTTTTTAGAAAGAAAAATGATGTATAAGATGCTTATTGGTTCAGTTATTTTCAATATATTTGTTTCCCTTACTGAACCACTTTCTAAATACATTACTTTAGAATTTAATAGTCAGTTTATAATGATTTTATTTGCAGCAGTTTGTTATGGTGTCTGTTATGGAATTGTATTTAGAACTGGATTTATAATTGGCGGAAGTGATACTATTTCAGCAATTATTTCGAAATACACTAAACTTCCAATGGGAACTTCAGCTGTTTGGACTAATATATTTATAGTTCTTGCCGGTTTTATTGTTTTTGGTTTAACTAAAACAGTATACGGAGTATTCATATTACTTGTTAGTAATAAAATAGTTGATATAATTATTCTCGGAGTAAAAGAATCGAAAATGTGCTATATAAAATCTTTAAAGTCGGATGAGATATTAAATTATTTGTTAAATAATGTAAATATTGGAGTAACGCAGTTAGTTGGAAGAGGTGGACTTTTTACAAAAACTGATTCAGTTTTATTAGTAATAGTGCCATTTAATCAATACTATGGATTTAAACATACAATAAAAAAATTTGATAAAGATGCTTTTTTAGTTGCTAGTGATTGTCATGATGTATCAGGTGGTTATAAAAAGAATTTTTTACCTTTTTAAATAAAAACAATAAGCTTTTAAGATATTATTTAAATACTTATTATGGGAGGAGTGTTTATATTGAAAAAACCGGTTTATAGGAATATTACCAACCTTGTCTTTAAATGAAGGACCAAGTATTTTTGATGATCAGTTTAAATTCGTGAATTCATATACAAAAAAAATAATTGAAAGTGGTTTATTGCCAATTGGGCTTTTAACACCAGATGGAAAATTCAGCTATGAGATGTTAGAACTGTGCGATGGCTTTTTAATTCCGGGAGGCACCCAAGTTTATAAGTTTATTTATGAAATCATATATCATTCTATAAAAAATAATATTCCAGTATTAGGAATCTGTCTAGGTGCAGAAGCAATATCGATTTTTAGTGGTTTTTTTGATAAACTTAATATAGAAGAAGAATTAACTTACGAAAAATTAAATAAAATATATATTCATGCTCATTATAATATAAGCCGAGATACAATTGATGAAGCTAGACATCCTATTATAATTATCAAAGGAACTCTGTTATATGATATTTATCAAAAAGATGAAATAAATGTTGTTAGTTTTCACAGTTATGATTTTAAGTTTGTTGAAAATAACTTTATTACCTCAGCATATGCCTAGATGGAGTTAAAGAAGCAATTGAAAATAATAATCATAATATGTTTATTTTAGGAATCCATTTTCATGCTGAACTAGATGATGATAACAAAATTTTTGAGCGCTTAACATATGAAGCAAATAAAAGAAAATTGTAATATATTAATAATCAGTAATTTATGATATACTTACTGAGCAAGGACGTGATAATATGCATGGAAATATAGAGATATTAACAACTAATGAAACTAATATAGAAACTTTAGATTTAGATATAGATGATAAACCAAATAAAAATAAAATAAGTATAATCGATACTTATGGTGAGAATTTAAGTGCTAGAGAATATATAACAAATCCTGCTATTGGAAGAGATAAAGAAATTAAAGAAATGATACTTGCCCTAATATCACCTGAGAAAGGTGCTCTTTTAGTTGGTAAACCTGGGATTGGTAAAACCGCTATTGTTGAAGGGTTAGGTTATTTAATTCAAAATAATAAAGTTCCAATAGCAATTAAAGATTGGTCAATTATTAAAATAAATATCGCTAGTTTACTAGGATTAACTACAATTGATGGTAATACTGATTCTAAAATGGAATTATTAATTCAAGAATTAAAAATGCGAGAAAAAACAATTCTTTTTATTGATGAGGTTCATTTACTAGTTAATAAAAGCAATAGTAATAATAATATTGATTTTGCTAATATGCTTAAACCATTTCTTGATCGTGGAACGATTAAAATGATTGGGGCAACTACTACTGAGGAATATGAAGCTTATGTTTTAAGAGATAGAGCATTCCTGCGTAGATTTCAAAAAATAGAAATAATTGAGTCTGATCCAGAAACAGTTTTAGAGATAATGATGGGGACATATCCACGTTTTGAAAAAAAACTAGGTGTTAAACTAGCTTATACTGATTTTCAAAAAGAAAATATTTTTAAGTTTCTAATTGATATGACAAGTGAATATAAAAGAGTTTATGAAATATCTAGTCGCTACCCAGATATCTGTTTAACAATTTTAGCTAACGCATTTAGTTATGCTGTTTTTGAAAATGCAGATGAGGTAAGAATTAAACATATTTATAAAGCTGTGATAAATGCTAAAAATATTTATCCGGATGCTTTAAAAAAAGAAATAGATAAATTTAAAATAACATTTGCTGATTTACTAGAAGAAGAAAATGTTGACTTAAATGAAAAATAAAACTAGAGGAAGTAAAAATGAATGAATTAATAATAAATGAACTATCAATTGAACTTAATATTAAAACAAAACAAATAGAAGCTGTCTTAAACCTTTTAAAAGAAGGCTCAACAATTCCGTTTATTGCTAGATACCGTAAAGAAGTAACAGGGGCTCTTGATGAAAATGAAATAGCAAAGATTGAAGAAAAATATCGCTATTATACGAATCTTATGGAAAGAAAAAAAACTGTTATAAGATTAATAGATGAAAAAGGTCTTCTTACACCTGAACTTGAAAAAAATATTTTAGCATGTACTAAATTAGTTGATGTAGAAGATATTTATTTGCCTTTTAAAGAAAAGAAAAAAACAAAAGGATCTGTTGCTATAAAAATGGGACTAGAGCCAGTAGCTAAAATGATTATGGCTTTTCCAACAACAGGGACACTTGAATCTATTTTTAGTAAAGCTCCTGTTTCTAAAGAAGAAGCCGAAGAACATACTAAATATATAATAGCTGAGTGGATTAGTGATAATGCTTATTATCGTAAATTTGTTAGAAATTATGTTTATAATAATGCGGTTATTAACACAAAATTAAAAAAAGATGCAGTTGATGAAAAAAAGATTTATGAAATGTATTATGATTTTGAAGAAAGAGTTAAATTTGCAAAAAGTTACCGGATTCTGGCAATTAATCGTGGTGAGAAAGAAAAAGTTTTAACAGTCTCTTTAAATTATGATACTGATTATATATTTAATCAATTAAAAACAAAGATTATTAAAAATCCAAATTCAATTGCTACTTCATACATAGAGATTGCAATTAAAGATGCTTTAAAAAGACTTATTTATCCAAGTATTGAAAGAGATGTTAGAAGTGAGTTAACTCTTGAGGCTGAAGAATCAGCAATTAATGTCTTTAAAATCAATTTAGAAAATTTACTTATGACAAGGCCTCTTACAGGCTATAGAGTACTTGGTTTTGATCCAGCATACCGAACCGGTTGTAAACTAGCTTGTCTTGATGAAATAGGCAATGTTCTTCATATTGATGTAATATACCCCCATGAGCCAAGATGCGATAAAGAAGGCTCTAAAAAGAAACTTTTAGAGCTAATTAATAAATATGATATTAATTTAATTGCAATTGGTAATGGGACAGCATCAAGAGAAAGTGAAGAACTAGTAGCAAACATAATTAAAGACTTAGATAATGTTTATTATACAATTGTTTCAGAAGCCGGTGCATCTGTTTATTCTGCTTCTAAAGAAGCAGGGAAAGAATTTCCTAATTTAGAAGTTCAAGAAAGAAGTGCGGTAAGTATTGGTCGAAGAGTTGAAGACCCACTTTCTGAACTAGTAAAAATTGATCCTAAATCAATTGGAGTAGGAGAATATCAGCATGATGTTAATCGTAAAAAATTAACTGAAGGATTAGACTTTATAGTTGCTAAAGTTGTTAACAATGTTGGAGTAAATATTAATACTTCATCTGAATCTATTTTAAAATTCGTTTCCGGCTTAACCAAACCAGTTATCAACAAAATAATAAAACATAAAGAAAATAAAACCTTTACTTCAAGAGAAGAATTAAAAAAATTAACTACTCCAAAAGTTTATGAACAAGCAATTGGTTTTTTAAGAATTAATAATGGTAGTAATCCTCTTGATAACACAGGAATCCATCCAGAGAGCTATGAGTTAACAAATAATATTTTAAATAATTTAAACTTAGACATTAAAGATATCCAATCAGAAGATTTTAAAAGAGCATTAGAAAATTTAAATATAAATGAATTAATAACAAAATTTAGTAGTGATGAATACACTATTAAGGATATTATAAAAGAACTTCTAAGTCCAGGGCTTGACCCAAGAGAAGAAATAGATTCGCCTATTCTAAGAAGTGATGTTTTAAAATTAGAAGATTTATCTATTGGTATGGAGTTAAAAGGAACGGTTAGAAATGTTGCCTCATTCGGAGCTTTTATTGATATCGGCATTAAGAATGATGGACTTCTGCATATTTCAAAAATGAGTAAAAAGTTTATAAAACATCCAACCGAAGTACTATCAGTTGGAGAAATAGTGACATGTTATGTTGATGATGTTATGCTTGATAAACAAAAAGTTTCGTTAACTTTATTTAAATTGTAAAAAAAGTTTTGAAACTATGTGACTTTTAAGTGAAAATGTTACATAAAATAAGTTTAATTTTTAAGTGAAAATGTTACATATGAAAATTGATAAAAAAATCAATTTTTATTTTGGCGATTTTAAGTGAAAATGTTACATTTTT
>JAQVNR010000060.1 GCA_028703035.1 Bacilli bacterium
TTGTTAGTATCAGCTATTTGTTTAATAGCGTCAGTAAATATTTTATATTGTTCATTAGGATATTTTATAGAATATGATTTTAATTGTTCACTCATTTTTCTTATTGACTCAAATGCATAATTAGCTTTAGCAGCTGGTTTCACAAATTCATTTAGTGTCTTGCTTAGTTCTTGCATTGGCTTTGATATCTGATTTAGTTGTTCTTTAATTTGACTCATAGGTTCTTTTATTGAATTAATTGCTTCTACATAGTCTTTAAGAATATTTTTATTGATTTTAAAATATATTTTTTCTTCTTTTCTCATAATAATCCCTCTTCTTTCTTTGACAACCACACTGAAATTATACTGTTTTTCAGTGTGGTTGTCAAGCGACAAGGAGACTAATAAAATTAAATAAGACTGTTAGTCAACTTTTTCAAAATATTTACTGTCTTATTAAAGCAACATCCATTTGCACTTTTTGTGGCATTTCATTTGCACTTTTTGTGGTGTGTTTATTAAATTTATTAAAATTACCCGTTATTATAAATAATTTATATTATGACTTAAGCTAGAACTTTTATATATTTTTAATAACTTTAGGGTTTCAGCAATATAATTAATATTATAATTATTATAACTTTTTATATAATCTTTTATAAACTTATTGTCTTTTTGAAAAAATAAATTAATTCCAGAAGAAAATGATAAACCATTATAAGTAATAATACGATTATAAAGATAAACATTTGATTCTGTTGAAGAACTTAATGCAATATCAATTATCTTAAATTTTCTTTTATTAAAAACATCTTCTATTTCTAGATATCCATTATCAAAATCAATATTATTTATTTTAAATAAACCAACATATGAATCTTTCATTGCTTCAAGCATTTTTACTTTTTCTTCTTTTCTAAATTTATTATTTTTTAAATAATTTCCTTAAATGTTAAATAAATATCCTTATCATCTAATTTATTTGATGACGGTTCAATCGGTAATAATCCAATTCTAGCATTTTTCCATGGAGACTGACTATGAGAAATATTTTCAAGTTCATCTGCACTTTTCATTCCATAAATTTTCATAGTTTCATTTAATGCTAATTGAGCCTTTTCATCAAATTCTATTTTTTCTGGTTTTTCTATAAATAATAAATTTATTCCATTGTTTTTAAAAATTTCATATACATTTGGATCTACTGGGCCATGTACCCATGCTTCAAAATTATTTTCGAATAAAAAATCGTGAATATCATCAATTTTATCGTTATATTTAGCAAGATATATCCCGAAAGAAAAATAAAGTAATTTTTGGAGCTTTTTGTGTGTCATTGCATCAGCATGCAAAAACCATATTGTATATTTGCCTTTTTCCTTAGCGTGTTTATATTTACTTAAGTTTTATGAAAATCTACTTGATAATGGTACATATATATTATTCTTTATAACCATATAGCTTTTATTAGCTAAATCAAGAAGTGGTTTATCATGCATAGAATCACTATACATTTCTAATATCTCAGCCTTAGGATATTTCTCCCTAAATCTAACTATCTTTTCTTCTCCACGACAATTAGGTCTGTTAAATTTACCAGTCTTTTTATCTACATCAGAAGCTATCATATCTTTAATTTTTAGATTTTCACAAATATCTTTAAGTAAAAATTCAGGTGAAGCAGATATTATTATATCTTTACTATGATTTTTTTCAAGATAAATTTTTTTTATTTTATGTTTATTTAATTCCCAAAAATCTTTTACATAATCATCTACATTATCTATAGTTTTTAAAAATGAGAAGACTATTTCTTTAAATTCAGTAATATTAATATGTTTTGTTTTATATTTAATAAAAGGTAAGACTAATTTCAATAAATGAAAAAGAAGTTTCTTATCTTTTTTTAAACAATACTTAAAAAAATCAGCTGATGAATCTCCATCATATATAGTGCCATCCCAATCATATAAATATAGTTTCATGTACATCATTCCTTATAAGATATTTTAACAAAAAAAAAGACTATTTAATAGTCTATTTAATATATAAGTAACTTTAACAATAATCACTCTTGATTAAGTTTATTAATTATCGCATCTACTATTCTTTTACTAGCTAATCCATCTCCATAAGGGTTTGAAGCTTTACTCATTTTAATATATGTTTCTTCATTATTTAATAATTTTCTAGTTTCTTCATATATTAAATCTTCATCAGTTCCTACTAATTTCAAAGTCCCTGCTTCGATTCCTTCTGGTCTTTCAGTTGTATCTCTTAATACTAACACTGGTTTTCCTAATGACGGTGCTTCTTCTTGAATCCCACCGCTATCAGTTAATATGATATAAGATTTATTCATAAAATTATGAAAATCTAGTACTTCAAGTGGTTCTATTAATTTTACTTTATCGCAATTGCCAAATACTTCATTTGCAACTTCACGGACTTTAGGATTCATATGTATTGGATAAACAACTTTAACATCATTAAATTCATTAACAATTCTTTTAATTGCTTTAAATATATTTCTCATCGGTTCACCAAAGTTTTCACGACGGTGCGCTGTTAAGAGTATCATGCGATCATTTCCTAACCAATTAAAAACTTCATGATTAAAATCTTCTTTTATTGTATAAGACATTGCGTCTATAACTGTGTTTCCAGTAATATAAATGTTATCTTTATTTTTACCTTCATTAATTAAATTGTCTGCAGCTGCTTTAGTAGGGGAAAAATGCATATCAGTAATTAGACCTACCATTTGTCTATTTACTTCTTCAGGATATGGAGAATATTTATTCCAAGTTCTAAGTCCAGCTTCGACATGTCCAATTGAAACTTGATTATAAAATGCAGCTAACGCTCCTGAAAAGGTTGTTGTAGTATCTCCATGCACAAGTACTATATCAGGTTTTACATCTCTTATTACAGCCTCTAAACCATTAATAGCTCGAGTTGTAATATCACCTAATGTTTGACCTTGTTTCATGATATTAAGATCATAATCCGGAACTATTTCAAATAATTCTAAAACTTGATCTAACATCTCACGATGCTGAGCAGTAACACATACAATACAATTTATTTCATCTCTACTTTGTAATTCTTTAACAAGAGGTGCCATTTTAATCGCTTCAGGTCTTGTACCAAAAATTGTCATTACTTTAAACATAAAAATTCCTCACTTATATCTTTATAATTTAATTTTAACAAATAAACGGACTATTTAATAGTCCGTTGTAAATTTTATTTGCAATACCCATTTAAAACTATATTTTCAGGGATATTATAATAATTTCTAAAAACAATTTCTCCATATTCTGAACATATGTTAGGCATATGTAAATACTCTGGATATGGTAAATCTATAATTTCAATAACTTCTAATTTTTGTTTTAATTGATAATTAACAAATTTTAATCTTTCATTATTTTTTGAATATATAGAACCATAAATACTTAAATAAAATATAAGCTGAATCAAAATAATAATAGTTAGTATATTAAATATGCATTTTATATTAATAATTTTATTTTTTTCCATAATTATAAATAAATCTATTATTAATATAACCATCAAAATATAAGTTATAATGTAACATCTAGGACCTAAAGGTGAAACAAATACCAGTGGTGCTAAAATCATTATAATACTTATAATATAAAATAATAATCTATATAGTTCAGATTTATTTAATAACTTTGATAAATATATTAAATAACCTATTAATATAAAAAATATAAAAGTTATCAAAGCTTCAAAATGTTTTGTATAATTACCAAGTAATAACATATCTGAATCAATTAGTTTAATAAAACTGTAAAGACCAAATAATATAATAAAGAATATAGCAAAACTTGATATATAATTTTTCTTCATGATTTTATTTTTAAATAAAATTATTATTAAATATATTAAAGAAAAATTTATTGCATAATTATGAAAAAATGCCGCTCTTAGTATTGCAAAAGGTTTTTTTAGTATTTCTTGTAAAGTTGAAAATGCTCTATAAGTATCTTCTCCATTTACTGTTACTAAGTATGTATGATTTGTGAACATTATTATAAGTCCAGCAATTGCACCTACAAAATATGATAAGTATATAAAATTTATTTTTTTTGTTTTAATATAACTAAAAATTAATAAATATATAGCTAAAATTAAATTAAAAATAGTAATATGCTCTACAAAAAGAGAGTTAAATATTCCTATTGATAAAAATAAAATTATTGTTAAAAAATTGTTTTTATACATTTTATTATTTAAATGAATATACATCATGAACAATATTCCTACAATAGGAATAACATAGTTAGCAAAACCTGCAGTAAAAGGTATTGTTTCTCTAAACATTTCTTTAGGCATAAAAAGAAACAAACTAATAAATATCAATAAGTAGATATTTTTATTTATTTTTAATAACTTTTTACTTAAAAAAATTATTAAAAAGATTATAGCAGATTTAATAATTACTCGGAAAAATAAACTAGCTGCCAATGCTAACCCAAAAAAATTACCTAAATATCTTCCATTTACATGAGGCATGAAATTAAATCCAAGCGGAATACTACCATGTAATAAATCATCATGTAATACAGGAAAAAAATACATTAAGAACATTACTTCTATTATAAAAATTACTAAAATAATATTGACTTTATTTCCTAATATTTTTTTCATTTCACACCTACGACTATTATTTATTTATTATTTGATCTATAAAATCATACCATTTTATTTTTACTTTATCAAAAGTATAATCATCAGAAGTTTTTTTAGCTTTATCACTTAATTTTGGGTTATCATTATTAAAATATTTAAGTATTTCCTCAGCCATTTTTTCTTTATCTCTATTCTTAATTAGAATACCATTTTTATTATTAATAATTTCTTTGGCTCCTAAAGCTGAATCAAAAGCAAAACATGGTATTCCATAACTCATCGCTTCTATTAATACTAATCCAAATGACTCTTCATAAGATGACATTACAAATAGTGATGCTTTACAATATTCTTTTTTTAAATCATCTTGTGTTAAAAAACCAGTTAATTTTATACTTTTATCCAATTTATATGCTTTTATTTTTTGTTCTAGTAAATTTTTTTCTGGTCCATCTCCAGCCAAAGTTAATTTTATCTTTTTGTTTTTTTTATTAATTATTCTAAAGACATCTATTAAATCTATAAAACCTTTTTCTGGAGACAATCTACCTACTGAAATAATGTTATTATTATTTAGTTTATTTAATGATTTTGGGATATCGTATATTATATTAGGAATATAAATTACTTTTACTTTTTCGTTCTTAAAAATTAATTTATAATCTTTTGTTAAATACTTACTTGTAGGTAATAAATAATCAATATTTTTTAAACTTTTTTTAAGTTCGATAAAATATTTTTTGCTTTCATTGTGATACACATGCTCTTCAGCTATCTTTATAGCTTTATTATTACCATACTTATTTAAAAGTTTAGTAAATTCTAATCTTGTAGAAATAATGATTTTTGAATCTGAATTATATATATAATTTTTAATTAATGAATGTTTTTTATATAATATATTTACTGATTTAATTCCCTCACTTATAATTTTAAAAATATTTTTTTGTTTTAAGTGTTTTAAAAACTCTTGTTTATTAGGCTTTAAATCTGATAAATAAATGACATTAACGCGATTATCCACATGATACGGAATTTTATTAACAACTTTATATAAACATATTATCTCAATTTCATATTTTTCACATAGCATATTTGCTTGATTAATAACTGATCTTTCAATGCCACCATAACCAAGATGAAGTGATATAATAGATATTTTATTTTTAAGTTCTTTTTGGTTAGAAAAAATTTTAAACTCATCTAACATTAATAATAAATAAAATACTAAATAAATAGCAACTGCTGGAGCTGTATAAACATGGCCTGATAATGTTGAAATACAAAATACTAATAGAAATATTGAGAAATAATAGTAACTTCGTAAAGTAGGTTTTTTTCTTTTATCAAAAATTAAATATGATGCTAATATAAAAGGACTAAATGAAATCAATAATCCAAATATCCCATAATGAAAGAAAATATCTAGTATATCAATCTCTATTAGTTTTGTAATATTATTATTATTTATAGCTTCAGTATTAGAAAATCCTATTCCGAAGAAAATATCTCTATTAGTTTGATCATCATTATATATACTTAATGTATTAGCTAAATATAGGTCTCTACTACTTAATAGCGATTTAAATATATTATTGAAATTACTCATTAAGTAGAAATTATCTGTTTGGCTTAGTATCCCATAAACTTCTTGCTTGTTTTGATCATCAATTATTATTTGTTTATCCTTTTCTACGCTAGGAATATTCGTTAAATTATACTTATAATTATATACTCCAAAAGAATTAATAGAAAAAATTATCGTAGTTAACAAAATAAATACACTTATAACAACATTATAAGTCTTTAATTTCTTTTCTTTTAATATTGAATAAAATAAATTTAGGATAACAACAATTATTGTTCCAATTAGTGAAACTTTAGTTCCTATAAACAATATAGATAATATTATAGGAAAAACAATTAAAAATTGATATTTTTGTTCTTTAGAGATAAAGTAATATATTATTGGTAATAAAATAACCATTATATTTGATATTTCATTTCCTGCATAAAACCAACCAATATATCCTAATAGCTCATTAGAATACGTTTCATGCGCAGAATTAAGTATTATCGGCAATAGTAAAAGGAAACTCATTGTAATTAAATTAATTTTAAGTATTTTAACTATTTCCTTTTTATGAAAATTGTTATCATCATAAAAACACAACAAACCAAAATATATTATCGGAAAGTATAGTATTTTAAATACATAATTAATTTCATTAATAAAAAACTTGATATTTATTAATTCTGGTTTTACTAAAAAATAAAATAAGCTATATAGTAGAAAAAAACTCAAGTAAATTAACGATATTCTTTTATATTTAGATTTTGTAAAAAAAATATAAATAATACTTATAAACATTAAAAAACCTTTAACAACAATACCTGGTGTAATTGTTAAAGTAAAATTTCTAGTTAACAATGCAGTTATCAAATCCAAAATAGGAAAAAATATAAATAGATAATATAAAGTTTTTTTATGTTTCATAATATTACTTCCTTAATAAATATATTGTACAATATATTTTTAATAAATTCTTGTTTTTTAATACAAGTTTTTTCATAATAGACAAATGAACAAAATTATCATTAATTTTCCAATTGGGAATATTAGTCTCTAGATAACAATATATTTCATCAATAAACTTTACTCGCATTACTTTATCTTCAATATAACGAGATTGAACTGCGTAATTAATTAATGTATCTATTGTTAATTTATTAATATTATACTCATTAATATTGTCTTTCAAAATGTTTCTTACTAATTCAATTATTTTAAATATATCAAATATTTTTTCATCTCTAGTTGTAGTTTGACTACCCAAATGAACATTAAAATAAGATAAAGGCTCATTTACTTTACCAATCTTAGCTGCATTACTTAAAGCAGAGACAACAAAAGGAGCATCTTCATATTTAGTATTTTCTGGAAATTTTATATTATTATCTAAAATTAAAGTGGATTTATATATCTTATTACATGGGCCTAAGTTAATCTCATTAATAATTGATGGATTATCTTTCAATAAACTATCTTTAAAATCAAATATTTTTTTCTTTACATAGAGATTATCTTCTTTATTATAGTAATCACACATAACAACATCACAATTATCTTTTTTTGCTTTATTATACATTTTTTCACAAAATGTTATATCAATATAATCATCTGAATCAACAAATGTAATAAATTCACCAGTAGCTAAATCAATACCCTTATTCCTAGTTATGCTAATGCCATCATTATCTTTATTTATATAAATTATTCTAGAGTCATTATACTTTTTTATTTTATCATGACAAGAATCAGTAGAACCATCATTTAATATTATAATCTCTATT
>JAQVNR010000006.1:0-7200 GCA_028703035.1 Bacilli bacterium
TCTCGTAGAATAGTCTAAGCTATAAGGTGAGTCAGAACAATCCACAGTGTCAGAATGTATTATAATAAAAGAAAGGATATAATACAAGCAGTTCTTTAATGAACTAATAGTATTATACAAGGTGTTTTATGAAAGAAAATTTAAAATTAATTATTAAAAATTCTTACTGTCCATATTCTAATTTTAAAACAGCATGTATAGTTGTTATGAAAGATGGACAAGAATTTTTAGGAGTTAATGTGGAAAACGCATCATTAAAAAACGGTTTATGTGCTGAACAAGTAGCAATAGCAACTGCTATTGCTGAGGGCTACACTAATTTTGATTTTAAAGAAATGCATGTAATGGGAGATACAAAAACTATTACGCGACCTTGCTTTTTATGCAGGCAGCTATTAGTAGAATTCTTTGATGCAAATAAAGAAGTATTCTGTTATAATAGTTCCGGAAAGAAAGAGAAGTTTCTAGTTAGTGAGTTATGTCCCTATGCTTTTAATTTAGAGGAGGCAAATAATGGTAAGTGAACTTGAAAGATTACTAAGCAATTCTCACTCACCAAATGATACAGTCTGCTTTAGTAGTATTGTTGTTTTGAAAGACGGAAGCTCCTTTGGTGGAGTTACAGTAAAAAACGATATTTTTAGAGACGCTATTTATGCCGAACAAGCGGCGATAGCTCGGGCTATTACTGCTGGTTATAAATATAATGATTTTGATGAGATTCATATTATGGTTAGTACCACAAATATTAATGATCTTCGTCATATTAATAAAGATATGATAACTGAGCACTTTGAACCTAGCAGTGAAGTTTTCTTGTATGATCGCAATAGAAATATGCGAGTTTTAAAAGCTGGACATTTACTATTTAATATTTACTAATAAGATGAGGTGTTTTTTATGAAAAGTGGATTTGTATGTATTGTTGGCCGGCCTAATACCGGTAAAAGTACACTTCTTAATACAGTGCTTGATAATAAAGTAGCAATAGTTTCAAATGTTGCAGGTACAACAAGAAATACTATTCAAGGAGTTTATAATGATGAAGAGGCGCAAATTGTTTTTATAGATACACCGGGGATTCATAAACCTAAAGATAAACTAGGAAAATATTTAAATCGTCAAAGTTATAATGCGATTAAAGATATTGATGTTATTTTATTTGTGATAGATGCTGCCTCTGGTATCGGTAAAGGAGATAAATTTATTATTGATACTTTTAAAAATACTGATATACCAGTGGTTTTAGTATTAAATAAAATTGATAAACTAAATGATGAACAAATTATTAAAGCAATCTCTGAATCAAAAGATTTATATGAGTTTGCAGAAATAGTTCCAATTAGTGCGATGAAAAATGACAATATTAAAAGATTAATTAAAGTTATTAAAGAATATTTAACCGATGATATAATTTATTATGATGATGGAACTGTTACTAATACGAGCATCCATTTTATGGTTGCTGAATTAGTAAGAGAAAAGATACTCAACTTAACCAATGAAGAAGTGCCTCACTCCATAACATGCGCTACTACTCATTATCAAGATAATGGTCATATTGTCGATATTTATGTCGATATTATAATCGACCGTGATTCACTTAAAAAAATAATTATCGGTAAGCAAGGATTAATGCTCAAAAACATTGGTTCACTTGCTAGGCGTGATATTGAAAATTTAATTGGCAAACAAGTCTATTTAGAGCTCTTTGTTAAAACAATTAAAAGCTGGCGAGATAAAGAAAGATATTTACAAGAATTAGGATTTAAAGAACATATGTAGAAGTTGGAGAAGAAAATGAAAAACAATCTAAAAAAATGGATGAAATATGGCAAAAGAGCCTTTGAACTTACTATATATAATAATGAAGAAGGATTAAATGAACTTGCCCAAGAGGCCAGCATAAAAGTGGAAACATTAAAATCATATCGAAGTAAATATGTTAATGCTGTTCTTGACCCTAAACCGACAAAAGAAGAATTATTAATCTATGAATCTTTTAAAGAACTGAAGTTTCAACAAGCATATCAAAGAACACTCCAAAAAAATGATGATAATATAAAATTATTGGCAGAATCATTTAAAGCTTTTTTAAAAACCGCATATAATCATGATGCAATAGTTGATTTAGCAATTAATAGAGATGTTAGCCCAGAACAAATTAGAATTGAGGCATTTAATTATGCTAAAGCATATGCAAAAGATAATGAATTAGAAAAATTTATAGCAATTAATGTTAATCAATCTGAATTTCAAAAAGATAAAACTGATTTTTCTTTTATTGAAGAATTATTAAACTTTAATTCAAATTTAGTTTCAGATTATTTAAATTTAGTTATAGAAAAAGGAATTTATCCTCAAAGTTTAATAATTAAGATAGATTTATATATAAAACATAATTCTGAATCTGATAAAAATGTTCGTAAGTTAATTTTAATTAAAAAACTTTTACAAGAAAAACATGAATATATTCAAAGTAAAATAAAAGCAAGTACAAATTTGAATAAAATCTAAATATTTGTCCCACTATATTTTAAGAAAGGGATCAAAATGAATAAAAAGGAAGCTTGGGAATTATTTAAAAAAACCGGTAAAATAAAATATTATTTAATATATAAGAGAAGTGAAAAATAAATGCTTAAAGAAGTAAAAGGAATAATAGTAAAGTCTACTAACTATGGGGAAACAAGTAAAATAGTTAATATATTGACTAAAGATGGAATTATTGGCTGTATTGCTAAAGGAGCTAAGGGACTCAAAAGTCCTCTTAGAAGCTATACGCAAAAATTCACCTTTGGTTCTTTTATAATTTATTATAAAGAAGATAAATTATCTTTAATAAAATCAATTGATATTATTGATGAATTAACATTTATAAAAAAAGATTTAACTTTAATTAGTTATTTAAGTTATATATCTGATTTAACTTATCAAATAATGAAACAAAATAATAATCCAGAATTATATAAAATATATGTTCAAACTATTCTTAAAATAAATGAAGGTTTAAATCCAATGATTATGTGTAATATATTCGAACTTAAAGCTCTAGATTATTTAGGAGTGGGAATTAATTTTAATCAGTGTACCAAATGTGGCACTAAGGCAAATATTATTACTATTGACGGTGATATTGGTGGTTATATATGTCAAAACTGTTATAAAAATGAAATAATTTATGATGATAAAACAATAAAGATGCTAAGAATGTATTATCTAGTTGATATATCTTCAATAATAGATTTAAAAATAAGTGAGGCAGTTATTAATAATATTAATAAATTTGTCAATGTATATTATGATAGATATACTGGTTTATATTTAAAAAGTAAGAAATTTTTAGAAACCATAACAGACCATAAATAATCCCTAAATATTGGGGTTAAATATTTTATTGCAATCTAAAGATAATTTTTGTATAATAATGAAGGAAGTAGGGAATGTTTATGATTAAACTATTAAATAATAATTTATTTGTTTCTTTCCTTAAATATTAAAATATGAATTAGTTTCATATTTTTTATTGTCTTAGAAAGGAAGATATTATTGAAAGTAAGACATTTAATAGATTCGTGTGATCTAACAGTTAAAGAAGTGGAGGAATTAATTAAGCTAGCTAATAAGATTATGGATAATCCAAATAAATATAATACATGTTGTAAAAATAAAATTTTAGCCACTCTCTTTTTTGAGCCAAGTACTAGAACTAGATTATCATTTGAAGCTGCTATGCACCGCTTGGGAGGAAGTGTACTTGGGTTTGCTGATGGCGCTAGCAGTAGTGGTGCTAAGGGAGAAAGTGTTTCTGATACAGTTAAAACTGTTAGTTGTTATACAGATATTATCGCAATGCGTCATCCAAAAGAAGGTTCAGCATTTGTGGCAGCTGAGGTATCCAATGTTCCATTTATAAACGGTGGAGATGGTGGCCATTATCATCCTACTCAGACTTTAACTGACTTGCTTACCATTTATAATGTTAAAAATAAATTTGAAGATTTTGTAATTGGTTTTTGTGGAGATTTAAAATTTGGGAGAACGGTTCATTCACTTGTTAAAGCTATGGCGAGGTATAAAAACATTTCATTTATATTTATATCTCCAGTTGAATTAGTAATTCCTGATTATCTTAAAAAAGATGTTTTAGAAAAGAATAATATTAAATATTATGAAAGTACTAATTTAGAAAAAGAGATATCTAAACTTGATATTTTATATATGACAAGAGTTCAAAAAGAAAGATTTTTTAACGAAAGTGATTATATTAGATTAAAAGATACATATATATTAAATCAAGAAAAGCTGAAGAACGCTAAAGAAGATTTATGTATAATGCATCCACTTCCTAGAGTTAATGAAATATCTCGTGAGGTAGATAGTGATTCAAGAGCTGCTTATTTTAAACAAGCTAAATATGGGGTATATATTAGAATGGCTCTAATAATGAAATTATTAGAAATAGAGGAAAAAGTATGTTAAGAGTTACAAGTATTGCCAAAGGAATAGTAATTGATCATATTCCGGCAGGTGAAGGAATTAAAATATTTAATTTTTTAGAACTTGATAAAGTAAATTACCGGGTAGCTCTTCTAATAAATGTTCCAAGTAAGAAAATGAAGTGTAAGGATATTGTTAAAATAGAAAATGAAATAAATATGAATTTAGATATTTTAAGTGTTTTAAATGAAAATATTACGATTAATATAATTGAAAATGAGAAAATTATTAAAAAATATAGTCCTAAAATTCCTCAGGAGATAGAAGGAGTTATAAAATGTAAAAATCCAAGATGTATTACTTCTGTAGAAACAAAGCTTAAGAATAAATATATTCTAATAAATGAAGAGACAAAAGAATATCGATGTCAATATTGTGAGGAAGTTATTAAATTAACTAGTTTATAAGAGCCTATTTAAAAATAGGTTTTTATTTGTTATAATTTATATCAAGGACGTGAATTTAAATGAATTTAAAAGATTTATATATTAATTTTTTTAAGAAAAGAGGTCATAAAGAAATACCCTCCGCACCAGTAGTACCTGAAAATAATCCTTCGGTTTTATTTAATACTGCGGGTATGCAACCTTTAATACCTTATTTAATGGGAAAACCTCACCCTTATGGGGCTAGACTTGTTAATGCTCAAAAGTGTATTAGAACTAATGATTTAGAGGAAATAGGAAATACAACTCACCATACATTTTTTGAAATGTTAGGTAACTGGAGTTTAGGTGATTACTTTAAAGAAGAATCAATTAGTTATAGTTATGAATTTTTAACTAAAACACTAAATATTCCTCGTGAAAAACTAGCTGTTACTGTTTTTACTGGAAATGAAGAAATTCCTAGAGATGAGGTAAGTGCTGTTGCGTGGCGCAAAATGGGCATACCTGATGAAAGGATAGCTTACTTAGGAGTTGAAGACAACTTTTGGATAGCCGGAGATAGCGGTCCATGTGGCACTGATACCGAGATTTTTTATTGGAAAAGCAATGAAGATGCGCCAAAATTATTTGATTCCGAAGATAATAGATGGGTTGAAATTTGGAATAATGTATTTATGGAATTTTATAAATCTTCTGATGGAAATATAAAAGAATTAGAGAAAAAAAATGTTGATACAGGAATGGGCTATGAAAGAGTAGTTGCAATTTTAGAAGGAAAAGATGATAATTACCAATCATCTGTTTGGAATAATATTATTAAAAAAATGGAAGATATTACTAATCTTTCCTACGATGGCCATGAAAAAGAGATGCGTATTATTGCTGATCATATTAGAACGGCTACTTTTATATTAGGTGATTATTCAGGGATTAAACCAGCTAATACTGATCAAGGCTATATTTTAAGAAGATTAATAAGAAGAGCAATTAGACATTCTAGAGCTCTAAATATTAATCAAGATAATGATTGGGAAAAAGAAATCGCTAAAATCATTATTAATCAGTATTCTAAATATTATCAGGAGCTTGAAGTAAATAAAGAAACTATTTTAAGTGAGCTTGCAAAAGAAAAAGCAAGATTTAGCAAAACTTTAGAAAAAGGTTTAAAAGAATTTGATAAATTAATTAATAATTTAAATAATTCACTTAATAAAGAAATTAGTGGAAAATCTGCTTTTAAGCTTTATGATACTTATGGGTTTCCCATTGAACTAACAGAAGAAATTGCTTTTGAAAAGGGCTTTACAGTAGATACTAGAGGTTTTAAACAAATGTACAAAGAACACCAAGAAAAGTCAAGAGAGGGAGCGATAGGGAAGTTTAAAGGTGGTCTTGCTGGGGATACTGAAATTGAAACAAGACTTCACACGGCAACCCATCTTCTTAACGCAGCTTTAAAAGCAGTTGTTGATAAAAATATTCATCAAAGAGGCTCTAATATAACTCCAGAACGTCTACGTTTTGACTTTAATTCTGATCGAAAGATAACTAAAGAAGAATTAATTAAGGTTGAAGAATTAGTAAATAAGTGGATTAAGGAAAGCTTAGATGTTGAGATAATTCAAATGACTAAAGAAAAAGCTTTAAAAACTGGCATGGAATGTGTGTTTATTGATAAATATCCAGATATAGTTCAAGTATATAAAATAAATGATATTTCTAGTGAATTATGTGGTGGGCCTCATGTTAAAAACACTAAAGAAATTGGTACATTTAAAATAATTAAAGAAGAAGCATCTTCAGCGGGTATTAGAAGAATAAAAGCAACTATAATTTAGTTGCTTTTTTCTATATCTATAACCTAATCTTATGTTTGTATGCTACCATTATCAAATATAATGGTAATTATTTTAAAAATTAAAGGAACTAGATAACTCTTATGTAATATATATTAATAGGAGGATAGAAATGAGAAAATATATTTCCTTAATGAATGCTTATACTTTTTATTATATTTGGAATAGTAAGTATCAATTTTATATTAAAAACTTAATTAATGAAATATTAGAGGAAGATAATAATTATAATATATTAGAAACTTTTAATGATAGTACAAAAAACTTAAGAAGTTATATATTTTTAGAAAGCAATAATAAAGTAATATATATTGATTTTAATAAAGATAATAATGATTTAGTACTAGATAATGCTACAATAATATTTAATTATTTAAAAATAGTATCTGATAAAGAAGTAATATTAATAATCTTTAATGCATTTAATGGAACTAATACAATATCAGAAAATATTT